>JBGPGZ010000104.1:0-10971 GCA_041484175.1 Cyclobacteriaceae bacterium
AACACCGGCTTCGATCTTCCCTTTCAAATAGCCGATGGTCACCTGCGTAATTTTTGTCAGCAACTGGTCCGCCAGATCTGGATGGGTATAGCAGAATGATCTTGCTTTGTCAAACGTCTTGCTTCCCTTACCCTCTACCAGGTAACATAGGATCGTCCACGGTGCTCCGGCAAAACCAATGAGTGGGACTTCACTGTTCAATTCCTGTTTGGTCAACCGGATGGCCTTCATCACATATTCCAGGTTATCCAGTGTACCCTGGGTAACCAGGGAATCGATATCCTCCTTTTTTCGAATGGTCTTTGGGATCAACGGACCCTGGCCTTCTTCCATCAATACCTCCACGCCCATGGCTTGCGGAATCACCAATATGTCGGAAAACAAAATGGCAGCATCAACGCCCATCTGGCGCACCGGCATAACCGTAATCTCAGTCACCAGTTCGGGTGTTTGGATACGTGTAAAGAAATCATGCTTCTCCTTGAGTTTGATATAGTCGGGCAAATACCGGCCTGCCTGACGCATCATCCAAACGGGGGGACGGGGTACCTCTTCTCCCCGAAGCGCTTTCAACAGCAAATCGTTTTTGAGCATGAACTTCTTTTTAGATCGATACCAACGAAGATTTCTCTATTTTTTGATCTTCCATTTTTGAATTTCATCAACAATCCTCCTACCGTCAGAAGAAGTCTTTACTTCCTCTGCCGCCAGTTCTCCCGCCTCCCGCCATTGATTTTTTCTGTACACCCGGTCTAGCTTGAAACTTTGTTTTCCATCCATGCTGTGAACGGCGCCGGCAAAATGGATTTGGTCATTTTCCATCCGCGCAAAGGCGCTGATCGGCACCGAGCATCCACCGTGGAGATGTTTTAAGAAGTCTCTTTCGATGAAGGTGCACTGATGGGTTGGTTCATGATGCAGCGGCTGAACAGCTTCCGCCGTTTCAGCATCATCCACCCGGCAAACAATCGCAATGGCGCCTTGTGCCGGGGAAGGGATCATCCATGGAAGGCTGCTCGTATTTTTCAAATCAACACCCAGTCGTTCTACGCCTGCCTTTGCAACAATCATGGCATTCCACTCCGAGTCCCAAAATTTCCTTAATCTGGTCTCAACATTTCCACGCACATTAACAATGGTATGAGCCCGATATCGTTCCAGCCACTGGGCCTTTCGCCGAATGCTGCTGGTGGCTATGGTGGCTGTTTCTGTTTCTGCGGGTGCAAATCCAGGTTTGACAAAAAGTACATCCTCGTGGGGGCCTCTTTCCATCACCGCGGCGACATGCAGGCCCATTGCCAGTGCGGTGGGGATATCCTTGAAGGAATGCACCGCGGCATCCGCATGATCATTCAACAATGCAACATCCAGTTCCTTTGTAAAAACTCCTTGAATGCCAATGTCATAAATGGGGTTGACCAGGTCTCTATCGCCCGCGCTCTTAACAGGGACCAAACTGCACACGTGCCCAAGGTGCTCCAGCCTCGATGTGACAGCATTGGTTTGCCATAAAGCAAGACGGCTTTCTCTCGTGATAATACGTAAGTTGCGAGGCATAATCTCCAGGTTGAAGGGAAGCGATGATTTTTCTTACAGTGGGTTCCTGGATCCTTTCCTGAAATGAGTCAATGCAGAGGGACTCCAGTATTTCTTTTCGTTTCCCCGGTTCTTCCAAATAATGTGCGGCGTGTTGAGAGTATGTTCTGGAGATTGCTTTGTTCGAAAATGGCGAGGCCATATTCAGCTTCTCCTGAATGCCGGTTACCAATAACCTAAAATCGCGCCTGCCCTCCCATTCGATGAATTCCCTGGCCTTTTCTGTGACAACCTTTTTCACTTTTGGTACTTCTGCGAGCCGGCCACTCACTGTCTTGTTGATCTCTCTTGAAATAAGATCAATATCCATAACCACATACCCTGTATCAGCATAGACGGCGCTCTCTACATTTTGAGGGATGGATAAATCAAAAATAAATTTTACTGAATTGCCAGCAAGAACTTCCTTCGTAAGAATTGGCTCCGGCGCCGAAGTGCAAACAATAACAAAATCACACCCATGAAGGGAAGTATTGAGGAATTTCAATGAAGCAGTTTTTACCTCGTAAGTAGCGGCCACATTTTTTAACTTGTCCTCATCCCTGTTAACGACGCAAATCGCCGCGTCAGGGAGGTACGCTTTAAGATTCTTTAGCGTTAACAACCCAATTTCACCAAGGCCCAGGAGGCAAATTGTCGGTTTCTCGATACCCGTTCTTTTGATTTGCTGCGTAACCGCATAAGATACCGATAATGTTCCGTTGGAAAAGGACGTTTTATTTCTTACGACTTTCGACACCCGTAATGCCTGGTTCACAAGGCGCTCCAAATAACCATTCGTTCTTCCATATGCTTTGGACAATTGAAAGGCATTCTTGATCTGTGAGATGATTTCATAATCGCCCGGTATCTGCGAATCAAGTCCCGCCGCAACAGTGAGAAAATGGCCGATGGCCTCGTCGCCTTCCTTCACATAACTGAGTTGATGAATCTCTTCCATCGTGCCCTGACAATATGCCTTCAAAAAGTGAAGCAAAATATATTCGCACGGTACGAGCGCATAAATTTCCGTACGGTTACAAGTCGACAGTATAAAAAAATGTTGAAGGCACCCGGATCCATTTTCGTCATACGCGCGCCTGGCTTGGTCGTAGGTAATGGCATACCTGTTTCGATGGGCAGCATCGGCCTTCTTGAAATTGATGCCAACGACAAAAAGCCGATTGAAATTTTTCCAGGGAGTCACATTCATAGGCTAAAATCCTACAAAGAAGCGTTACGGGTTTTCTAATAAATACCCTTATCGGGATAAAAACTACCAGCCAAAATCTTTCCATAAAAAAGGGTTGAGTAATTTAGAAATTGTCCAAATTGGCCCCGTGAAGACAAATGGATTGATCCTGGTGAACCTCGGGTCGCCCGATAGCTGCCGGGTGGATGATGTCAAAAAATACCTCCGGCAGTTCTTGATGGACGAGCGGGTAATCGATGTTCCTTTTCTCGTGCGAAAAATGATTGTAGAGGGTTTCATACTTCCGTCCCGGCCCAGGAAATCTGCAGAGGCATATGGTCAAGTTTGGATGAAAGAAGGAGCTCCGCTCAAAGTCTTGACGGAGGAATTCAAAGAGAAATTGCAGCGCCAGGTAGCACTTCCGGTAGCGATCGCCATGCGGTATGGCAGCCCAACACCCGCTGCGGCGCTCCAGGAATTGAAAGCTCAGGTTGATGACCTCCGGGAGATCTGGATTGCACCGCTTTATCCTCACTATGCGATGTCCTCCTATGAAACTGCGCTGCTCTACACGCAGAAAGAAATTCAGAAGATCAAACCGGATTTGAAATTCCGTATCCTGCAACCTTTCTATCGGCAAGAAAGTTATGTCACCACCCTGGCTGAGTCGATCCGGCCTTATCTGAAAGATCCTTTCGATCAACTTTTGTTCAGCTATCATGGGCTGCCAGTAAGACACCTCAGAAAAAGTGACCCTACCAAAAATCACTGCTACAAAGTCGATGGTTGTTGTGATGTTAAATCCGCTTCATGGCAGTTTTGCTACAGGCACCAGGTCTTGGAAACCACTAAGCTGACGGCGCGCGCCCTGGGCTTACCGGCGAATCAATACACTTCCAGTTTCCAATCACGCCTCGGCCAGGATCAATGGATCAAACCTTTCACCGTTGAACTTCTTGAGCGCTTCCCGAAAGAAGGGGTCAAAAGATTGTTGGTGGTATGCCCCGCCTTTGTTTCCGATTGTCTTGAAACCCTGGAGGAAATGGCGATCCGGGGAAAAAAAACCTTCATGGATGCTGGAGGTGAATCATTCCAATTGATCCCCTGCCTCAACAGTTTTCATCCCTGGTTGAAAACCTTTGCGGCCTTTTGCAATCATTCAGAAGGCGAATATGAGACCCTATGGAAAACCGGGACCGCGTAATCATTGTGGGCGCCGGTATTACCGGATTAACCATTGGTTTCTGGCTGAAGAAAAAGGGCATTCCCTTTGTGCTGCTGGAAGAATCGCCCGCACCAGGGGGAAAAATCCGCTCCCTCTCCAAACGGGGCTTTGATCTAGACCTCGGACCTGTAACGTGCGCCAAAAATCAGGCGCTCGGTCGATTGATCAAAGAAGCAGGCCTCGAATCTGCTGTCCTGCTTCCCTCCAGGGCAATCAGAAGGCGATACATATTTAGCAATGGAAAACTGCATGCCATTGAACCTCACCCCCTTAAACTCCTGACCAATAAAATAATCTCTTTCAAAAGTAAATTGAATTGGCTGAAAGAAGTGCGACTGAAACCTTTGGCGCGTCCTGAAGACGAAAGTGTTTCTTCTTTTGTACAAAGGCATTTTGGTGATGAAATTCTTCAAAAGATTTTTGACCCTGTTTTAAGCGGGATATACGCCGGCAACCCCGACCAGCTAAGCGTACACTCCGTGCTGCCCATGCTAAAGAGACTTGAAGGAGAATACGGCTCCGTTATGGTCGGACTTTGGAAGAACCGCAAAAGTCTGAATCTGAAAAGGGAGATCATTTCGCTCGCAGGCGGATTCCAATCCCTGACGGACGCCCTTGCAAATGAAATTGGCCCTTCTTTACACCTGAATGCAAAAGTGCTGGCCGTAGACCGTTCGGCTGATACGCTCGAGGTTGTTGTTGCTGATCATGGCGGGTCAAAAAAAATGAGAGCATCGAGGGTAATTCTGTCGCTCCCGGCACTGGATGCCGCACGCCTGCTTGTGCAGTTTGATGAGGCATTAGCAGAAACATTAAACTCCATTAAATACAACCCGGTTTGGCAGATCTATTGCGTGGTAAAGTCCGAAGACTTTGCGGGATTTGACGGTTTTGGCTTTTTGATCCCATCCTCCGAAAAAATGACACTGGTAGGCTGCATTCACAATTCAGGCTTATTCCCAGGCAAAACGCTGCCAGGTTTTGAACTGTTCACGCTCTTTTGCAAGACAGATCCCGTGGCCTCGATCGCCCGGGTTCTGGCTGACTTTACCTCCATATTAAAGATTCGTAATTCTCCGGAAGTTATCAACATTCAAAAATGGAGTCAAGCAATCCCCCAACCGGAAGTCGGCCATCCACAAAAGATTGCAGCGATCAAAGAATTTGAACTCAAGTATACCGGTATCCGTTTTGGGGGCAATTACGTTTCGGGTGTATCGGTAGGGGATTGTGTAAAATATGGAGAATCATTGGCTGCAGATCTGGAAATACCCAAATAAGTATGATTATGAACCGCGCGAATAGGATCATCGCCCAATCACCGATTTTTAGGTATTTTTGAACAGTATCTTATCAATTTTATCACGAAGAATGATTTCTTTGTTATTTTTTGTCCATGAAAAATGTTAAAATGGTAGAGACCGGAGATAAAAATACCGTAAAATGCATTGTTCAACCCCTTTTTGAAAGGGAAGATCTGTCGCTTCTGATCGCAGAAAACCAGGAAGATGAGCCTGCTATCGTAGAGAGCTACCTTCTCAAAAGCATTGTCCATTTTTATTTCTGCCTTGAAGGAAGCGCCATCTTTGAGTTCGGTCCGCACTATAGCCGCGAAATCCAGAAGCAGCGAAATTATTTTTTTTACAACCCGGAGAAAGACCTGCCTTTTCAGTTGAAACTGGCCCCCCACTCACGGATGGTATTCCTTTCTATTTCACTTGAAAGTCTTCACAAGCTCTTTATTCATGATGCGTTGCCTTTCCTGAAGCCGGAAAATGTAAACCGCAAGTTTTACGACGAACGCGAGATACCGTCTTATTTGCACCTGGTTCTCAACCAACTATTTACCGTCCATCTGAGTGAAAACACGGCAAAATTGTATTACCAGGGTAAAGTATGGGAGCTGTTGAGCCTTTATTTCTCGGCTAAGAAACCGAACACCGAAAGCTGTCCGTTCCTCAACGATGAAGAGACGGTGCGAAAAATAAAACATGCAAAAGAATACTTGCTGAAAAACATGGAGTCCCCTCCGGGCCTCAAGGAATTGTCCAAAATCGCAGGATTGAATGAATATCAACTCAAGGTTGGCTTTAAGGAGATCTATGGAAATACCGTTTTCGGTTTTCTGCTGGATCATCGATTAGACCATGCCCGTGTTCTGCTTGATTCTGCAAAATACAAGGTAAATGAAGTTGCATACCAGATCGGCTATTCTAACCCAAGTCACTTCATCGCCGCTTTCCGCAAAAAGTATGGAATTACGCCAAAAAAATACCTGATGAACCAGGTGCGTTAACGCCCCCCTCCCGCTTCTAAAAAACTTTACTTAGAATTATTCTAAATAGCTTGACTGGGAATTCTTTTCCAAACATATTTGCTCACTATTTAGAATTAGTCTTAATAAATTATATGAAAAGCAAATTTTGGATAACGGCCGCATTCAGCTTGCTATTCATCCTTCATGCTTCCGCGCAAACCGGTACAATTCATGGCACCGTTCGGGACAAAACAGGCACCCCCATTCTCAATGCCACCCTTCGACTTGAAGGTACTTCCTATGGCAGCGTAACTGATGAGCTCGGATTCTTCACGATCAGGAAGGTCATGGCCGCCAGTTACACATTACAATTCTCCTCCGTTGGCTTTCAACCTATTACAAAATCCCTGACTGTCATTGCCGATGAAACCACCGAGGTGAATTTTGAAACGGAAGAAAAAATTTCACTCCTCACCGAAGTACGCATCACCGGTATCAAGACCATCTCCGGGATGGGCTACCTGGATGAAGTTCATGACGGTGCGGTTTACTCAGGTAAGAAAACCGAAGTGGTTATCCTGGATAGCCTGGATGCCAACACCGCCCAAAATAATCCACGCCAGGTTTTAGGTCGTGTTCCGGGTGCCAATTATTCAGAAACGGAAGGCAGCGGTTTTCCGTCCAACGGCATCGGCTTTCGCGGATTAAACCCAACACAATCCATAGAAACCAACACACGGCAAAACGGATACAACATCACGTCCGATTTATACGGTTACCCGGAATCGTATTACCTCCCCCCCCTGGAAGCGGTGGAGCGGATAGAGGTGACACGGGGTGCCTCCTCCCTCCAATATGGAGCGCAATTTGGAGGCGTCATCAATTATATTCTAAAGAAGGGTAGTACGTCGAAGCCCATCGAATTCACCTCGCAGCAAACGGGAGGAAGTTTTGGAATGTTCAATTCCTTTAACTCCATCGGTGGACAAGCGGGGAAGTTTAATTATTATGTCTATTCGCAAGTTCAGGGTGCTCAAGGATGGAGACCCAATTCGGATTATAGGAAATTAACGGGCTTTGCAAAAGTTGAATATCAGGCCACCGGCAAGCTTAAGTTCGGCATCCAATATTCAATCCTAAGAAATTACATCCACATGCCTGGGGGTTTCAGCGACAGCCTTTTTGCCGTTGACGGCCGGCGGTCGTACCGTGCAAGAAACTGGCTTAGGAGCCCGTGGAACATTCTTACCGCTACCATGGATTGGAAACTTTCGCCCAATTCCTCCCTCACCATAAAATCCGCATTCAACAACAGCGCCCGCGATTTGGTCTGGCGCAATGAAGACGGCGGTCCGCAGGCGACAGACAACATTGATCCTGTAACCAACAGCTATGTTAATCGCGAAGTCGAGCATGAGGGCTTCAAAAGCAATACAGCAGAAGTTCGCCTGCTTTCCAGCTACCATGTGGGTGGCCTGACCAGCTCAGTTGCAGCCGGGGTTCGCGTTTTCACCGGGAAAATGAAACGCCAGGGGGGTGGACCCGGTACGACCGCCTCGGACTTTGACCTTAGCTTACTGGGTCCGTATGAATATGACCTGGATTTCACTACCACCAATTTTGCCCCTTTTCTGGAAAACACATTTCACATCACTGAAAAATTATCCGTTACCCCCGGCTTGCGGTATGAATATATCAACTCAACCGTAAAAGGATACAGCCCTAATGATGCAGAAGATGCCATCATTTACTCCGACCGGTCAAAAAACCGCTATGTTTTTCTCGCGGGTACAGGGTTGCAGTATAAGACATCATTGACGACAAATTTTTATGCCAACTGGTCACAAGCTTATCGGCCGCTGGATTATTCCAGCCTCACCCCATTTGGAACCATTGTCTCGGTTGACAAGAACCTCAAAGATTCCAAGGGTTATAACGCCGATATCGGCTTCCGGGGATCATTGCTAAATTTTCTGAACTTTGACATCAGCGGATTTTATTTACAATACAACAAACGGGTGGGCGTGATCGAGAAGACCGATGCGGCTGGGAACCAATATCCTTTCCGGACCAATGTGGCCAACAGTCTTCACAAGGGGGCGGAGACTTATGTCGAATTCAATCCCGTCAAGGCCTTTACTGATATCACAAAATGGAATCTGAGTTTCTTCAATTCTCTGGCGCTCATCCATGCCAAATATGTTTCCGGAGAATTCAACGGTAAATATGTAGAATACGCCCCAACCCACATTGACCGGTTTGGAACGAATCTGGTGATCGGCAAATTCTCCACCACTTTCCTGGTCAGCAGCACTGCAAAGTCGTACAGTGACGCCGGCAATTCGGAAACCCCATCCGCCGATGCAGTCGCGGGTGTGATCCCTGCATATACTGTTCTCGATTGGTCGGGGACGATCCATATCAAGAATTATAACCTGAAATTCGGCTGCAACAACCTGACCGACAAACGCTATTTTACCCTTCGCACCGGTGAATATCCGGGCCCCGGAATTATCCCATCCATCGGACGCAGCTATTACCTGGGCTTCGGAGTGAAGTTTTGAACTAAATCTTCAAATTCACAATCAGTAGTGTAAGGTTAATACCGCCGCCTCGAGGTTCTTGGGGAGGAGCCAAACAACATGCCGAATACACCGCGTACAATTTCTTTGCCTACTTGCTTAGCTACCGGTGAGGTCAGCACTTCTTCGAAGGTGCTCTTCTGCTGACGAGCAGGTTTGCTGACAACGGGCGTTTGTTTTTCCTCGTGTAAAGAGCGAACACGCTCATTTAGTATTTCAAACGCACTGCGAGGGTCAATGGTCTCTTTGTACTTCTTATATAATTCCGACTGGTCTAAGTGAGCCTGATACTCATCAGCCGCAAGGGGTCCCATGAACGATGCAGGCGGCGCCAAATGGGTGACCACGGTCTCCGTTGGAATTCCTTTATCATTCAGTACCGTGATTATGGCCTGACCGATTCCCAATTGGGTAAACTGTTTCTCCAGATCGTAGAATTCAGATTTCGGGAATGTCTTGATGGTCTCTTTTAGATCCCTTACGTCGTTGGGGGTAAATGCACGGATCACGTGATGGAGCCTGTTTCCAAGTTGGCCCAGGACAGCGGCTGGCACGTCCTGTGTCATTTGCGTGCAAAAAAAGATCCCCACTCCTTTCGACCTGATGAGACGGATTACCTGCTCGATCTGGTCCATAAATGCTTTCGGGGCATCCTTGAAAAGCAAGTGCGCTTCGTCCAAAAAGAAAACTAATTTGGGCTTGTCCAGGTCCCCAGCCTCGGGCAATTTTTGATAGATTTCAGCCAGCATGGAAAGCATGAATGTTGAAAAAATCATCGGCTGCCCCTGCACATCGGAGACATTGAGTAAACTGATCACGCCTTGTCCATCCACTTTCTCGAAAAGATTCTCAATATCAAAGGAAGTCTCTCCAAAGATCTGGCTTACCCCCTGCTGCTCCAGCACAATTATTTTGCGCAGTATCGTGCTGGCGGTCGCGGAGGAGATTTTTCCGTACTCATCTTTAATCTCGGCAGCGCCTTCGCCTTCCGAAAGATAATTCAACACTTTCTTCAAATCGTTGAGGTCAACGATTGGTAACTTCTTGTCATCGCCATACTTGAAAAGGATCATGAGTACCCCCGACTGCACCTCGTTCAGTTCAAGCACCTTGCTGAGCAGCACGGGGCCAAATTCGGTGACAGTAGCGCGCATCGGCGCGCCTGATTTTCCGGTGAGCGAATATATTTCAACGGGAAATCCTGCCGGAGCATATTTTATTCCCAACGCGTTGGCCCGCTCAACCAATTTTTCACCGGGCAACGCGCCCTTGACCATCCCGGAAATATCCCCTTTAATATCCGGCATGAACACGGGTACGCCGGCAGCAGAAAGTTGTTCGGCTAACAATTGCAATGTTCTTGTTTTACCGGAACCAGTGGCACCGGTCACCAGACCATGGCGGTTCATCATCCGAAGGGGAAGGTTGACCTTTGCCTCAGCGATGATCTTACCCTCGTAAACACCGGCCCCTAAATAAATAGAAGGACCTGGAGAAGTGTAAGAGGTGGTGATGGCCGAAATAAACTTTTCATTTGACATCTGCATTTTTGATTCAATCTAGAACATTTGTCCGCTGGCTTCAAATCTCAAAGCTTCTTTTTAAGGAGCCAATCGGTTTGCGGGTCATCCCCCATTTGAAAAATGTGCTCACTGAATTTCTCAAAGCCCCATTTCGCATAGAATTCCTGCGCCTTATAATTTCGTTCCCAAACACCAAGCCAAAGCCATTGATTGTCTTGCCCTACTGCATAGTCCAGTGCTTGTTGCATGAGCATGGACCCAATCTTTTTTCCCTGATGATCCGGATGTACGTATAGCCGTTGAAGTTCAATCGCGTTTTTGCCCAAATACTTTTCGGTTTCATTGTTCATCCGGAGTCTGGCGAAGCCAGTTGGCACCAATTGTTCCCAGGCCAGATAATAGATCGATCCGTCTTCATTCCATTCTTTCGCCAGCTGTTCCAGATCATAAGCCCGGAGAAAGGCCTCCATGTTTTCAGGAGTATTGAATTCTGCGAATGTATGCACGGATGTTTCAATGGCTATTTTTCTCAAGGCCTCCAGGTCGTTCTGTTGGGCAGGACGTACGACAATCATGGAGTCAAGATAAAAAATTTGGTCATTAGTAATTGGTCCTAC
>JBGPGZ010000105.1:0-10945 GCA_041484175.1 Cyclobacteriaceae bacterium
CAATGCGGCCCGTGATCAGCCTGTTTCAATTCAGCTGGTCGATGTACTTTCACAAAAGGTGATGGCATTGAACGTCCACGTCTATGAGGGTGAGAATAGGGTGCAATTAAACAGGGCAGATCTCAGCGATGGACTTTATGCTGTTTTTTTGGTCGTCGATAGCAGACCTTATACAAAAAGACTTATCATTTCGGGTGCTAGCAGGAATTGAAGTTCCATGTTCCAATTTGTATTGACCTTGTCCAAAAGGACCCCAACAAAGAAACCCTAAACCTAAGACCTGAGACTTGAGTCTACCGCGCCTTTAATAAACTGGTGCGAACAAAATCGCCAATGAGCTTGCCTTGCAAAACACCCTGTTCACACGCATCGCGGAAGTGAATACCACCGTATAAGCGCGAAATAGCAGCTTCATTCGCTGCTTCATAAAAAGATTTGAATTGCCTTGCGGGCAAACCAAAGTAGGCTTCAGAGGTATCAATGAAATTGAAATTGTCACCCAGCAGATAGGTGAGGACAACAGACGAGGAGGACGATATAACACTGTGACCGCTTGTGTATTCCGGGAATGGGGGTGTCTGGAGAAGAGGACGCCACGTGGGATCAATCAATTTATTGATAGCGCCTTCCGGGCGAATGCGATCACTTTGATATTTTTCCTGCCAGCAACTGATGAAGGAATCATGCAAAGTAAGAGCGACGACCGTGTGAACAAAAATGGCCGAATCGAGCGGGAGATTTGCTTTTTTACAGGCTATTCCCGTTATGCCCATCCAGTGACCCCCCGGGGAGATCTTTTTTAATCCAATCGCCATATGCCCCGAGTAGGTCACGGCGAATGGATTGCAATCCCAAAAATTTGCAATTTCTTTTTGATCTTTGGTGATCGCATTCCCAACGCTGTACACTTCTTTCATCTGCCGGTAGAATATACTGGAAGAGTCTTTGCTGTAGGGAGCGGGTGGAGGCGGGGCAAACTGGGTTGCCGAATCCAGAAAAAAGGCCCGCACGGTTTTCCACTGCGGCTCCACTGCTCCCATGTATTCAGGGGGAGTTGGATACCAATGCCCCTCCTCTTTAGCCGGTTTATAGCGAGGGTAGGTGCTTAACTTATTGTAATCATCCGATCTTGCATATTGCACGACCTGTTTGGCAATTGCTTCCGCATAAAGCACATGTTCTGCAAGGCTATGTTCCGATAGTTTCTTGCTTTTTCTAAAATAATCAACCAGGTTCTTTTGTTTTTCCTTTAATAAGAGTCCGGAGGGCATCAATTGCCGACCGACTTCCAGCATGGCATAGTTGGAGCAGAAAGAGAGATTGAAATTCCTGGGCAGTGGAAGTGGTTGAATTCCCGGGTCTACCTTAAACTGCCGATTGAGGTTCGCCAAATGACCGCTGCCGGGAAGTGTTGTTTCATAAGCGCCCAGCAATGAATAAGCGTAGAAGCGGCTCGCCGCGGGAGGGTTTGCGACATCGTGAAGCATCACTTCGGATAGATTGAAAACATTATCCGCAAGCATTTGAAGTTCCAGCTGATTTTCAGCCGCACCTATCTGCGAAAAGGCGCTTACGGTGACAAGGAAAAACAGGAATGTGATCAACCGGTTTTTGCGCGCGACCATCATCTTCTCAGTTTATAAGTACTTACCCCAAAATTATTGATCCCAACGAGCACAAACTGCTCGCCTTTGATATTTACAAGCTGGAGAGATTTTATGTCCCCCGTCATGCTAAATCCTGATTTCGCCTGGGATATATACTTGAAATTTCCCTTTCCATCGCCCTCAAACAGTTGTCCGAAATTAGCATCGATCACACCCATCCTGATCCGTATAGAGCTCTGATTGCCCGCCAAAATGAAATCCATGTTCCCGTCGTTATTATAATCAATTAAGACCATAGCGTATGCCGGCGAAAATTGAGCGGCCTGGGGAAGTGGATGAAGAACGAATTTGTTTTGTTGGTTCTCTAAATAAACGGTTTCCAGGAGTGTCGCCTTCCGCACCTCGGCATCCTTGAGGTCGGCGGGTGAGAAAATCGTATTGAGTTGAGCCTCTGAATACGAAGCGTAATCCGTAAACTTGCTTCTCATGCTGTACATTTGATCAAGCAGCTCGTCGCGACTTGCGAAAGGATACGACTTGCCCTGAACATAATAGTTGAGGATGGGATCCACCGAACCATTCTTATCAAAGTCTTTATAGACCAAGGTAAGGGGCTCATCGGAGCTTGCTGTCAATTGCGTATTCAATCCCAGGTTTCCAGCGATGATATCCTGATCTCCATCATGGTCAAAATCATAGATAATCATCTTGTTCCACAATCCTGTTAGTGGCCGTTCAAAAAACCTTTTCGTGTCCAGATCCAGAGTCTTGCCATCGTGGTTGATAAAGACTTCAATAGCCATAAACTCGCCCATGACGACCAGGTCATCCCACCGATCACCGTTCACGTCCAGCCACCGGGCATCGGTTACCATTCCGATGTGTGCTAAGTTCGAAGCTTTTGAAGTGGTGACGTTTTCAAATCGGCCGCCGTCGTTTCTTAACAGGAAACTCTCGGGGGTCAGCGGATATTTTCCAGGAATGACGCGCCCTCCAATAAACAGGTCGAGGTCTCCATCATGATCAAAATCGCTTGCAGTAATGCATGACTTGCTGACAAGCATTTCAGGCAACGCACCGGTGGATTGCGTGAATTTTCCGGTACCATCATTCAGATAAAGTCTGTCTTGCAGTGCCTTATCGTCCGGCGTGTAGTCGTTGTATCCGCCGCTTACAACGTACAGGTCCATATCCTGGTCGCCGTCGGCATCAAAGAAAAGGGCAGCCGCATCCGTATATACTTTGTCAAAGGGGCTTGAAGCCGACTCGTCGAAACCTCCTTGCTTATTCTGGATGAAGATCTTCCCCGGGTTCTCTTGTGTTCCTCCGACAAAAACATCCACCATACCGTCCTTATTCACATCGCCCTCAGCCATGACGGGGCCACACGTAGTTAGCATGGTCATTAAGAGCGGTTGTCGCTTGAAATCATTAAAGCCTTGCTCAGTATGGCCGTAGTTGATCAGCGTTTCCACTTTGGAGAAGAGAGGAATGGTAACATTTGGTTTGCTGTCGGGCCGGGCATCCGTATTTTCTTCATGGATCTTCAGGAGCTGGTTCGGCAGCACATTGCGCAGGGTCTTTTCCGATCCGGACATCCATGTGATTTTTACGGAGTCAACATTCCCGGCTTTGCCCAATCCTATATGAACGCGATCACTCACGGAAGATTGAAATCCTCGCGACGGAACCTGCTCCAGATATTGGACTTTTCCGCCGGCGTAAACCCTGACCTTAGCGCCGATGGCCCTGGAATTTTTTCCAATTCCTGTCAATGCCAGTTGCAGAAAATTGTGATCGGGATATCTTTCGCGCGTGTGATTTCTAAAAACAGACGCTGTTGCGTTTTGGTGATTGACAACAAGATCAAGGTCACCGTCATTATCCAGGTCGGCATAGGCCGCGCCATTTGAGAAGTTATTTTCCTTAAACCCCCAGTCTACGCTCTCGTCCTTGAAGGTAAGGTCGCCATTATTTTTGTACATGTAGTCATGCACGGGTGTTGAGGTCATGGTGGTGACCAAATGAAAGGTGTCAGCCGGTTCCTTTGCCTTTCCCTTTTGGAAATAGTAATCACCTTTGTATTTGAGGAAATCCCTGTTTGTATAATCCCGGTAGTACCCGTTGGTGATAAACAGATCCTTCCAACCGTCGTTGTCATAATCGGCAATCAAAGGAGCCCAGCTCCAATCGGTTTTTGAGATACCCGCGAATTGCCCTATCTCACTATACGTTTCGTTGCCGTTGTTGAGGTGGAGCATGTTGCGCATGTTTTGAAAATAGAATCCGTTGAGTACCATCAGCGCATAATGCTCATAGTTTTCAGGACCGTACAATAATTTTTGTCTTTTATTGTCTTCCGGCAGCATATCAACGGTAAAGATATCCGGCAATTCATCGTTGTTGATATCGCTGACATCGCACCCCATGGAGAAATAGGAGATGTGCTGCATGTATTCCGTCATCCGGTCCGTAAACGTTCCATCGTGATTATTGATATAAACATAGTCAGGTTCCACATAATCATTTGAAACATACATATCCATCCATCCGTCTTTGTTTATGTCGGCAACGGAGATTCCGAGACCAAATCCAAGGGGATTGCCCTTGATGCCTGCCGCGGCGCTGATATCAACAAAATGGCCTCCATCATTTCTGAATAGTTTGTGACCGGCATAGGGATGTCTTGTTTCCTTGGCTTTTGCAAATTCAAATTCGCGTATTACCACGACATTATGATTCAGCAAAAACATGTCAAGATCTCCATCACGGTCAAAATCAAAAAAGGAAGCATGGGTTGTATACCCGGGGTCATCTAATCCGAATTCTTTGGCCTTCTCGGTGAAAGTAAGGTTGCCGTTGTTGATAAAAAGTTTGTTTCTTCTTTTTTCCGGATCGCCTTTTCCGGAATAACAGACATAGATGTCAAGGAATCCGTCGCCGTCGACGTCGGCCATGGTCACACCGGTTTTCCAGCCACTTTCGCAGGCGATGCCCGCCGACCTTGCAATTTCCTTGAACTTGAAATCGCCCAGGTTGAGATAGAGTTCGTTTGGCTTCATGTTGGCCGAAAAGTAGATGTCCTCCAGGCCGTCATTGTTAATGTCTCCGATGGCCACGCCGCCGCCATTATAAAAATATTCGTACGTCAATACGTTTTTCTTGGGGCTCTCCTCCAAGGTATTCTTAAAGATAACTCCGCTCTTCGCGGGCGGCACTAATTCAAACAAGGTAGTTTTTTGGGAATACGAGAATTGAAAACCTAAGCAAAATAAAATAAAGCCCGCCGCTCTTTTCATGCTTTCACGATCTTTTGCAATACGCGTCCATCGGTTCTCTCTAAATTGGGTGTGACTATTTGTAAAGTTAAAAATTCGCAGCCAGCGATCCAACTGGGAAACTAACCAATTAATTTGTCAAAAAACAGTTTATGTTACCCGGCCTTTGGAGGAATCTTTGCTTGTGCCAGCTACAGAATAAAACTATATTTATAGGTAGTATAAATCTACAACGAGGAGGCCTCCCATTTTATGGTACTTACCATCCGTGGAATTATTTTTCTTGCACAGATTATTGCACTCGCCACTATTGGCACCATGCCCGAACTCATGGCGCAAGGTTCCTGGTCCGTTCGATATAAGGGGATAAATACTTTTTCTTCACCCCGTGTAACGGATCTCAACGGAGATGGAATTGGCGACATCGTTTTTGGCGCTGGCAGAGAAGAATTTAAGGCCTGCGATTCCGCCGTGATTGCGTTGGACGGGGCCACGGGAAAAATGCTCTGGAATGTAAGGGCAATTGATCAGATTTTTGGGTCTGCTTCGTTAAAGGATCTGAACGGTGATCACGTCGAGGATATCATTATTGGGGGCCGGTCCGCTGAATTGATTGCCATCAATGGAAAGAACGGCAAAGTATTATGGCGGTTTGATAAGAAAGCAGACCGGTTAAAATGGTGGGGTTTTTATAATTCTCAGTTCATAAAAGATCAAAACAACGATGGCCTGGAAGATATCCTGACGTCCAACGGAGGTAATGTATGGGCAGAACCTCACGATGAAAGCAAAAGACCGCCCGGTACGTTGGTGGTCATCAATGCAAAGGATGGCAAGTTATTGGCGAAAGCGATGATGCCTGATAAAAAAGAAACGTATATGTCCGTCTCGGCCATCCCGACGCCGGATGGAAAAGACTACCGTGTAATTTATGGTACGGGTGGGGAAACCGTAGGAGGACATCTGTATGTTACTACGCTTTCGCAAATTTTAAGTGGAGACTTATCAAAATCCATATTACTGGATAGCAGCCCCAACAACGGCTACATAGGCCCGGCCGTATGGATTGACATTACCGCAGATGGTGTTCCGGACATTGTAGCCAATGCCGTGGAAGGTAAATTGATCGCTTTTGATGGCAGTTCCTACTTACCCATCTGGTCTGTGAAATTGCCGGATACCGAGGCGTACAGTTCCGTTGCACCCGGTTATTTCACGGACGATTCGACACCTGATTTTGTTGTTTCCTACGCCGTTGGCATTTGGCCGAATCTGGAATGGAGTAAGCAAATCATGGTAAACGGAGCTACCGGAAAAATCAATTACATCGATTCGCTTGGTTTTTATCAGACGAGCACACCGGTTGTTTTTGATATCGATTATGATGGAAGGGACGAGGCCTTGTTGAGTGTCAACATTCATGTTTACAATGATCAAAATGTAAGGGAGCTTCACAACATACTGGTAAGCTTGAATTTTAAGAACAATGAAGTTAACCAGCTATCAGAAACAAATAAGGGCAGCAACATATCAACAACGCCGTGGATTGGCGACATGGATCATGATGGCCTGTTGGACATCGTTTATTTTCATGGAACGAATCTAAAGAAGTCTTACACCTTTGACGGAATGCAGGTAAACAGGATTGCTACGAAAATACCAATCCGGTCAAAAATCAAATGGGGCTCCTACATGGGAAGCAATTATGATGGGATATTCGAAAAAAAATAAATTACTTTTTGTTTGCATCCTGGTTGTTCCGCTGAGCTGTTATGCAAACCAGCCCCCTGAGATCCTGACGATCATTCAAAGGTCTGATTCAATCGGTCTGTACGAAAAATTGGAGATCTCGCTGACTTTGAAGTGCGAATTCACGAACCCATTCAATCCTGATGAAATTGATATTGGGGCGACATTCACTTCACCCACCGGGAAAAACTGGAAAATCAACGGGTTCTATCATTATTCCTCAGGAACACTTTGGAAAATCAGGTTTTCCCCCAATGAAACAGGCAAATGGCAATACATCGTAACCGTTCGCGATAAAAATGGATTCGTGTCCAGTGAACCAAAGTCATTTGAGACAATGAAGTCGGTGCGCAAAGGCCCCATACAGGTTGCTTCCAATAAGCGTTATCTTCAACATCAGGACGGGTCCTCCTTCTTTGGCGTTGGATTATGGTACAATGATGGTTACACAGGATTTAACAGCGGTCGGGTTACGAAGGAAAACCTTGATCACCTAAAAGCACTGGGTGCAAATTTCATCAGCACATTTATTACTCCATTGGAAACCTGGGGCAGCGGGTTGGGTCACTATGATCAGAACATTTGCGGGCGGTTGGATGAATTGATTGAATGGTGTGAAGAGCGCGAAATGCTGTTGAGTCTGAACCTCTGGTTTCATGCATTCCTTTCTGAAACGGTGTGGGGTGGTGGAAATATCCGTTGGTATACAAATCCATATCAGCAAGTCTGTAAGCCAAATGATTTTTACCGGAGCGAGGCAGCATGGCAGTATCAGGAAAAACTTTACCGGTATTTTATAGCGCGTTGGGGTTATAGCAGGTCACTGGCAATTTGGTTTATTGTTGACGAGGTCAATGGAACCGATGGTTGGGTTTCGGGTGACAGCCTGGGGGCCTCGACCTGGGCCGGCAAAGTGCATGCCTACTTTAAGAAGAATGATCCATACAATCATCCAACGACGGGAACCAGGAGCGGCGGCATTAAAGAATTCTGGAAAGAGGGTTATCAGATATTTGACCTGGCGGCACGGGAGATATACGAGGCACAGGGATTTCCGATCACAAAAAGTGCCACGCTGGACTCAGCAGATATTCATCCGCTCGCTCATAGCTATACAAATTATGCCGTGCAGATTGGCAAGCTTTGGAACGGTTTTGAAAAGCCGGCAATCATTGGCGAAACAGGATGGGATCACACCTTTTACGAACCGGGGATGCCTGGGTATTTGTCATTGTATCACAATGCCCTTTGGGTAACGCTGGCGACCGGGACAGCCATGAGCCCTTTTTGGTGGGCATATTCTGACAAACTCAATGATAACGTTGTCACCAATCAAATCCGGAGCCTAAGGAAATTCACCGATCAACTGCCGTTAGCAAGACTATCCGGATTGATGCCTTCTGAAATCAGCCTACCAGGAGGCCACGGGTACATTATGAAAAGCAATGAAATGATATTTGGATGGGTCGTAAATCCCATGACCGATGTCGCAGGCAATCAGATCCGGATCTCATCGGCAAAGAACCGCAAGTTCAACCTGAGACTCTATCACACCTGGCGCGGTGAGTTTATTCTGGAAAAAGAACTGGATAGCGACAATGGAACGGTAACCATTGATATCCCACGCCTTCATACGCAAGGCTCACATGCCAATTATGTGGGGCCTGATATCGCTTTTATTCTGCAGCCGATTGTCGAAGAGCCGGCAAGGCCAAAGTCAAAATCACGATGATTTTTATCAATTTGTTGTGTCTTTGGGGCTTGGTGGCATCGCAATGTGATAAGCAGGCTTATGTTTTTGTGATGACGTTTCAAGTTAGTTCAGGGCTGAAGCCCATTTGAGATCGTTCACCAATAACCCCGGCCTTAAGGCGGGGTTAAAATGTGGTGATGTTGACAGGGCTTTAGCCCTGATGATAGACGTTCCAAGTTAATTACTTCAGTACAGAGACTCTGCAAATAGTTAAAGCGGTCAGAACGAATCAAAAAAAGAAATGGATAAGTTTTATATTAAGTTATTGTGTGTTTGTCTGCCGGTTTTCATTTTTTTGGAAAACTGTACCCGGACGAAAAGTGAATTGGTGTGGGATAAAGAATTTCCGGTTATCGGCTCACAATCATCCCCTCGCGCTGCCGATCTGAATGAAGACGGGATTCTTGATATTGTAATGGGCGCAGGAAAAAATGAGTATCAGAATAGCAAACAAGGTATTCTCGCTTTTAACGGTAAAACAGGGGAGGTGCTGTGGCAGCAGGAAGCGCCTGATCAGGTATATGGTTCGGCCACGTTTTATGATGTTACGGGTGACGGTATAAAAGACGTCTTTATCGGGGGAAGGGGACCTCATTTGAAAGGACTCAATGGCAAAACGGGAGAAGTATTATGGGAATACCACTATGAACAGCATAAGAATGACTCCATATTAAAATATGCTCGTTTCAATTTCAATAACAGCGTATTGGTTCCAGATCAAAACAAGGATGGCTTACCCGATCTGTTGATAGTCAACGGTGGCAACGCACTGGCAAAGCCAAACTCTGAAGTAGATCGCTTTCCGGGTGTGCTTATGCTGATAGATCCAAGAACAGGCCAAATTCTGGCAGCAGATACCATGCCTGATGGGAAAGAATCCTATATGTCGCCATTATGTTTCGCTCAGCCGGATACCAAAGACCTTACCATTATTTTTGGAACGGGTGGCGAAACCATTGATGGTCATTTGTACACAGCATCGCTTTCTGATCTGCTCGGAAAAAAATTATCCAATGCGAAAGTTATTGCTTCTGAAAAGGGACATGGATTTATTGCGCCCCCGGTATTAACCGATATTTCTCAGGATGGCTATTATGATGTTGTTGCCATATCCCATGCCAGTACTGTTTTTGCCGTTGACGGGAAGAGCTGGAGGCCGCTATGGCAACGGTCTGTCCCGATTACCGAATCGAGCAATAGTTTTGCGGTTGGGTTCTTTACAGAGGATGATGTCCCTGATCTTTTCACATTTGTGAGCAAGGGTCAGTGGCCAAACAGCACGGGTTCTGTGCAGATCATGCTGGATGGTAAAGACGGGCACATTGCATACAAGGATTCGATCGGATGCTCGGGATACTCGTCTCCTGTTGTCTATGATTTAGACGGGGATGGATATGATGAAGCGATCATTAGCATCAATGAATTTGATTGCAAAGAAGGCGGCTTTATAGGTCGTATTCATTCTGATTTAGAAAACAAACTTATCTCCATCAATTTTCATAAACATACTGTTCAAATAATTGACCAGTTAAAACATTTTAAAAATATTTTTTCAACCCCCTGGATCGGCGATCTGGATCAAGATGGATACCTGGATATTGTTCATTGCCAATATTTCGATCCTTCGGCAGACCTGCTTTCATTTTTGGGCATGAAGATCAAGCGTATTGCTACGCCCGTTCGCATTAGAAAAGAGATAAGGTGGGGCTCGTACATGGGTTCTTCAGGGGATGGTTTATTTCCGTTGGTTCATCGCAACGATTAATAAAAAAGGCCCCTGAAGTTTCCAGGAGCCTTTCGCAGATCGTTTATGAACGATCGGGGAAATCAACTAGTCTGTTCCACCGGCCCACCACACTTTGGTCGTATAAAGGTTTGGTGTGGTTGCACCTGCCTCAAAATTGGGGTTACCGGAGACTTCGTATGACGGATACTTGAGTCTTGCGGGAATAGTGCCACCGGTCTCATTGCCGGGATAGTTCGTGGGAACCAACACAGGGAATCCGGTTCTTCTGAAGTCGGCCCATGCTTCCCACCAGTTCAGGAATTTGTTGGCCCATAACTGTTCTCCGATCATTTTCAGCTTTTGTGAAGATGCCGCGTAAGAGTAGGTTGCCAGGTAGGCGTCCTCAGCCGCCGTGGAAATGGTAAGCGAAGCGTCAAACGGTGTGTACATCTCCATAGAAGCCCTTACACCGGCTTCATAGTGGCCAAGGGCGGCTGCAGGTGCGAGGCCACCAACGCTTCTCTCTGCAGCTTCCGCCAGGAGCAACTCAACCTCACCATAGTTCATCAGCATATAAGGATCATCCAATTGCATCATTTTGAAATTGATCCTCGAGTACTCCGTATTCAGATTGACGGTATGCCCTTCATAGGCATCCAGTTGTGCCTGATCAAGACCGTTGGGCGCGCCCTTTTGTTGCAGCGGGTCAACATTGGTTGGCGTCCAGGAGCTTGATGTCCAGGTGCCAATGCCTCCAGTCATGATCATCAGCCTTGGGTCATCATCCGCCGTTGTAGTCTGATCGGTGCCCTTAAGCCAATCGATCAGCGTC
>JBGPGZ010000106.1:0-10770 GCA_041484175.1 Cyclobacteriaceae bacterium
CCTTTTACGGTTTTTGATTATGACTATCACTCCATGCCAAGCGGACATACAACCAGTGCCTTTGCCTTATCAACGGTCATGTCGCGCCATGCTCATTCAACGCTGTTGAAAATCTTAGCCTATGTGCCCGCCGGGTTTACCATGTTCTCCCGGATCTATCAGCACCAGCATTGGCAATCCGATGAAATTCTGGGTGCGGCAATAGGTTATTTTGTTGGTAATTGGGTGGTTGATCTCCATGAAGGGAAAAAACACCGTATTAATGTCACTTCGATTTATCCTATTGGAATTTCTTATGCTTTTAATTCACCTCATTGATCTTCGATTTCAACTTGCCCCCGGAGCAAGTCTTCAAATTTGTCGCGCTCGCGTATCAGTCTTGCTTTGCCATCCATAATCAACACCTCTGGCGGCCTAAACCGTGAATTGTAGTTGGAGGCCATCGAATAAGCATAGGCTCCGGCATTCTTGATCACGATGATATCGCCCTCCCTTACTTCATGGAGCTTTCGGTCGGCGCCAAGGGTGTCCGTCTCACAGATGGTGCCGACAACGGTGTACACTTTCAGGGGGCCTGAAGGATTGGATGCGTTTACAATTTCATGATAGGCGTCATACATCATCGGCCGGATCAGGTGATTCATTCCGGAATTGACTCCCACAAACGTTACAGTAGCGGTTGTTTTGACCACATTTGTTTTTGTGAGGAGGTAGCCGGCCTCGCTGACCAGGTATTTTCCGGGCTCAATCCATAATTCCAGCTTTCTTCCATACCGCTGATAAAAGTCGTTCAACGATTCTCCGAGTTTCAATCCAAGGTCATTCACATCTGTCACCTTGTCCCCGTCCTTGTAGGACACTTTAAACCCCCCTCCGAAGTCGATGAATTTCAATGCAGGAAAATCACGTGCGATCCCAAATAAAATCTCGGCCATTTTGAGGAAGACATCGGTTTCCGTTATTTCCGAACCCGTGTGAATGTGAAGGCCATTGATGTTTATGCGGTATTGCCCGGCGAGCTGCTGAATCTGCGGAAGCTGATACACCGGGATACCAAACTTGGAGTTGCTGTGACCGGTGGAAATTTTGTAATTGCCACCGGCCATGATTTGCGGATTCAGCCGTATGCAACACGGATAGGAGCTGCCGTATTTCTTGCCAAACTTCTCCAAGACCGGCAGGTTATCGAGATTGATGCCCAACCCCAGATCAACGCCCTCGACAATTTCATCAAAGTCAACGCAGTTTGGAGTGAACATGATCTCAGAGGCTGAGAACCCTGCCTTCAGCGCCAGCTTAGCCTCATTAATAGAAACAACGTCAACGCCGGCGCCATGCTTCTTCAGGAGCTTCAGGATGGAAATATTGGTGAGCGCCTTGGCGGCAAATTGCACCCGAACGCCTGTTTTCGAAAAGGCATTTTTCAGAAGCTGAAGTTGGTTAATAATTTTTTGCCCGTCATATACATATACCGGTGTGCCGAATTCCCGGCACAGCGAGGTAACCTCGATGCCCCGGATGTAATAGGATCCGTTAGATAATTCCATTTTGCGATTTGAAAATTGGGAGGTCGCCGTTGTCGTTTGTAGGCGGACCGGCGCAAATATATCACGAATGCTTTTTCCAAGTATCTTGGCATCATGAAATTGTTCTTCCGCGAATCGGGGCAGGGTCAACCACTGCTCGTCCTTCATGGGCTTTTTGGGTCTTCTGATAACTGGTACACCGTAGCCAGGACGTTTGCCGAAACGCGCAAAGTGTATCTCATCGACCAGCGCAACCATGGGCAATCGCCCCATAGCGATGAGTTCAACTACCAATACCTGATGGAGGACCTGCATGAATTCGTGCTGGATCATCAGCTCAAGCGGAGCGAGATCATCGGACATTCCATGGGAGGAAAGACTGCCATGAATTTTGCCGTGAAGTATCCCGCGTTAGTGGATAAATTGATTGTGGTAGATATTGTGCCCAAGTCCTACCCCGTGCATTATGACTACATTTTAAAAGGATTGAAGGCGGTTCCCTTAAGCCAATTGCAGTCACGCAATGAGGCAGAACAAATTTTGTCCGATCATGTACCCGATTTTGCTGAACGTCAGTTCCTATTAAAGAATCTGGCACGAAAATCCGGTGGTGGATTTGAATGGAGAATTAACCTGAAAGCGATTGAGGAGCACCTCCCGGAGTTGGGAGAGGGTATGCAATATTCGGGGAGTTTTGATAAGCCAACGCTCTTTATAACGGGGGCCAAATCAAGGTACTTCAAGCCGGGGGATGAGGATGAAATCAGAAAAATATTTATCAACGCACAGTTTGTTGCCTTGGATACAGGCCATTGGGTGCAGGCGGAAAATCCAGCGGCGTTCACCAGGACCGTGCTCGATTTTCTCAATCAATAATTCAGTGAATTACAATGCCAGGAAAATTATACCTTATTCCCAATGTGATTTCCGAAGGAACCTGCAATGCGGTAATTGCGGCACAGGTTCGTGAGACGATCAAAGGGCTGAGGTTCTTTCTCGCAGAGGACATTCGCACGGCGCGCAGGTTTTTCAGTGATCTGCATATATTCGAGAACATTGAAAGTCTTCAATTTGAGACACTCAACAAGGACACGAAGGAGAGTGAAGTACCCACGCTAATGAAGCCGTTGCTCGAGGGTCATGATTTGGGAATTGTTTCCGAAGCGGGGTGCCCCGGCATTGCCGATCCAGGCGCGCTGGCAGTTCACTATGCGCACCAAAAAGACATCCAGGTCATACCATTAGTGGGTCCGTCTTCCATTTTATTGGCGTTGATGGCGTCCGGATTGAATGGTCAACGCTTTGCGTTTCACGGGTATTTGCCGATCGGGACCAAAGAAGCCGCCCAGTCAATTAAGGAGCTGGAGCGGGAGTCGCGGTTAAAAAATCAAACTCAAATTTTTATAGAGACCCCCTACCGCAACAATGCACTCATTCAAAATCTGATCAAAAACCTTGATGCAGACACAACGCTTTGCGTCGCGAGGGACTTGACTTCGGCCAGCGAAAAGATTATTTCCAAAGCAGTTCGCGACTGGAGAAGAGAGCAGATCGATTTGGGAAAAGTCCCGGCAATTTTCTTGTTTCTGGCGTAAGAATGCTGAATTTCAATTAAATCAACTGTTTGTATTTCTTGAAATCTCCAAATCCTGATTAAATTTGCGCCCTTATCAAAATCAATTTACCAATCCATGCCCTATTTATTTACTTCCGAATCAGTGTCCGAGGGACATCCCGACAAAGTGGCTGACCAGATTTCCGATGCGCTGATTGACTATTTTCTTGCCTACGACGCCAACTCCAAAGTTGCCTGCGAGACCCTGGTCACAACCGGTCAGGTTGTCCTGGCCGGTGAAGTGAAGTCAGAGGCGTACCTGGATGTTCAGGACATAGCACGTGAAGTGATCAAAAAAATTGGCTATACCAAGAGTGAATACATGTTTGAGGCCAATTCCTGCGGAATTCTCTCCGCCATTCATGAGCAATCACCGGATATCAACCAGGGGGTGGAGCGGAGAAAGAAGGAAGACCAGGGCGCTGGCGACCAGGGAATGATGTTTGGTTATGCTACAAATGAGACAGATACCTACATGCCACTCCCTTTGGAGTTGGCTCATCTTCTGCTTCGCGAGCTTGCAGCCATCCGGAGAGAAGGTAAGGTCATGACCTATTTGCGTCCCGATGCCAAGTCACAAGTGACGATTGAATACAGCGATGACAACAAACCTGAGCGCATCGATGCCATTGTCGTTTCCACGCAGCACGATGACTTTGGCAAGGATGCCGTGATGTTGAAAAGGATACGTGAAGACGTGATCGCTATCCTCATTCCCCGCATAAAGAAAAAACTCCCCAAGCGGGTGCAAAAGTTATTCAATAACGACATCAACTATTTCGTAAATCCTACGGGCAAATTTGTGATCGGCGGACCGCATGGCGACACGGGGTTGACGGGAAGAAAGATCATTGTCGACACGTATGGAGGAAAGGGGGCACATGGGGGCGGGGCCTTCTCCGGAAAAGACCCTTCCAAAGTAGATCGATCCGGCGCTTATGCCACACGCCATATCGCCAAGAACCTGGTGGCAGCGGGGGTCTGTGACGAGGTGCTGGTTCAGGTCGCCTATGCCATTGGCATAGCTCAGCCTGTTGGCCTCTATGTAAATACGTATGGAACTGCCAAAATCAAATTGACGGACGGCGAAATCTCCAGGAAGATCTCAAAGATCTTCGACATGCGTCCTTACTTTATCGAGAATCGATTCAACCTGCGAACGCCGATCTATTCCGAAACAGCGGCTTATGGTCATATGGGCCGTGAAACGAAGATCGTTGAAAAGACATTCAACAAGGGAAAGAAGAATGAAAAGAAGGTGACTGTGGAACTTTTCCCATGGGAAAAACTGGACTTCGTGGACGCGGTAAAAAAAGCGTTCCGGATAAAATAAAAAAGGAAAGGGCTCCGTTGGAGCCCTTCTTATTTTCAAGGGTTTTTTCAAACCCGGCCATTCTTGATTTTAGTTTTGAATTTCTTCAATTGTGTAAGGAGTGCTTCCGTTGCCAGATCGGTTGCTGCTTCAAATGATCGGGCCTGTTCCTTGGCAAACAACTGATTGCCCGGAACTTTCAGTCTTATTTCTACCGTCTTGTTTTCAATTCCTTCGTTGTTTAAGCGCAGGAAAACCTCACCACCCACCAACCGGTCATAGAACGTCTCCAGTTTATCAATTTTGTTTTGAATGAAATTAATCAACTTTCGATCGGCATTAAAGTGGATGGAATGAACTTGCAGTCTCATAAAAAAAAGCGTTTAAAGTGAAACATAGAACTTTCCCCCCTGATTTTCGACCCGGGGATGGGCCACCTCATCAGTTAATTCATCATAGGCATTGCGTTTAGAATGTTTATACAATCCGCGTATTCAGTGTAACCATCGACGATCATATCAGCGTCATCAATGAAATCAGTTGCATCAGCGGTCCATCAGTGGTTAGGCTTTAGGATGCGCCTGATCAAACACTTTTTTGAGTTTAGCCATTGAGTTGTGTGTGTAGACTTGCGTTGCCGCAAGGCTACTGTGGCCCAGCAGATCTTTCACGGCATTGATCTCCGCGCCTTTGTTTAACAAATGGGTGGCATAGGTGTGCCTCAGGACGTGAGGGCTGCGCTTTTCTACCGAAGTAAACTTCTTTAAATATTTCTTTACGACCCGGTTGACCATCATCGGGTAAAGAGGCTCTCCCTGATTGGTGACAAGCAAATTTTGATGATCCCGCGTCTCCACTTCTTTCTTCTTTGCCTTCCGGTAGCTTTCTATCAGTGAAACGAGTCCCGGCGAAAAAGGGATCACCCTTTCTTTGTTTCTTTTTCCTAAAACTTTTACAGTCCGCTCGGACAGGTTGATCTGGGATTCCTTTAAGTTGATCAGTTCAGATAAACGGATACCCGTTCCATAAAACAATTCAAGGATCAGGCGGTCGCGCAAGCCGGCGTGGTCTGCCGTAAAATCGGTATGACTATCCAGCACGTTAACCATGTCATTTTCTTGGACAAAATGAGGCAACTTCTTTTTGGTCTTCAGAACGCGGATTTTGATCATCGGATCACTGCTGACGGCATCCCTCTTGAGTAAGAACTTATAGAAAGACCGGAGGCAGGCAATTTTCCGGTTAATCGTGGAGGAATCTCGTTCGGTTTCAACCAATTGCACAATCCATGACCTCACCATGCCGTAGTTTGCCAACTCGGGTTTCTTCTCTGAATAGGTCTCTTTTAAAAAGTCGCGAAACTGCTGAAGGTCGGTCTGATAGGAAAGGACGGTGTGAGGACTTAGCCGCTTTTCAAACCGGATGTATTTCAGAAAAGAATTAACCATGCTTACCACGACCCAACTGCGTAAGAGCAATATAAAAAAAATATCCCCTCCGGGAAAGACCCAAAGGGGATATGTGGATAAAATGTCTATGAATTGTTAGTAATTCTCAGTTGCGTATTGCTTCTGGCGATAGGCAGCACGAATAATCTCACTTCTCCGTCTTACCGAAGGTTTTTCAAAAGAAGTGCGCGCACGCAGTTCTTTCAAAACTCCTGTTTTTTCAAATTTCTTTTTAAAACGCTTTAGCGCTTTATCGATTGACTCGTTTTCCTTTACGTTGATGATCAGCATCCTATTATTCGGTTTGGGCTGCAAATATAGCCCTCTTTCAGTGAATTTCGCAAGTACTACTTTAAAATTGCTCTTGAAATCACTAATTTCTGAATTTCTGAGGTCCCCTCCCCAATGGTGCATAATTTGGCATCCCGGTAGTACTTTTCAACCGGGAAATCCTTGATATAGCCGTACCCGCCAAAGATCTGGACTGCCTCATTGGCCACGTCCACGGCCACTTCGGAGGCATAAAGCTTTGCCATGGCCGATTCTTTATTCACGGGGAGACCCTTATTCTTCATGTCTGCAGCCCGGAAGGTCAATAACCTTGCTGCTTCAATTTTCGTGGCCATATCGGCCAGCTTAAACGATATACCCTGGAAGCTTGAGATCGGCTTGTTGAACTGATGGCGCTCTTTCGAATAGTGCAGCGCAGCCTCAAAGGCCCCCTGAGCGATACCCAAACTAAGCGCAGCAATGGAGATCCTTCCGCCATCCAATACTTTGAGCGATTGAACAAATCCTTCTCCCTCTTTTCCGATGATCTGGCTCCTATGAACCCTGCAATCGGTAAATATCAATTCTGCGGTTTCAGAGGCCCGCATACCCAGCTTATTTTCCTTTTTCCCAGCACTGAAACCGGGGGTCCCCCGTTCAATGATAAAAGCAGTCATGCCATGTGAATCGCCTATTTCTCCGGTTCGTGCAATCACCACGGCCACGTCTCCGGACCTGCCATGGGTAATAAAATTCTTTGCGCCATTGAGAACATAATGTTCTCCGTCTGCGATGGCAACTGTCCGCATGTTGCCCGCATCAGATCCCGTGTTAGGTTCGGTGAGTCCCCATGCGCCGATCCACTCCGCGGTAGCAAGCTTTGGCAAACACCTTGCTTTTTGTTCCTTGCTTGCAAATTGAAGGATGTGTCCGGTACACAAAGAATTGTGTGCCGCAACCGACAGGCCAATCGATCCGTCTATTCGCGCGATTTCTGAAATCACAGTTACATATTCCAGATAGCCAAATCCGGCTCCTCCATATTCTTCCGGTACAAAAACACCCATCAGCCCAAGACTTCCCATCTTCTTGAAAAGCTCCAGCGGAAACTCCTGACTCTCATCCCACACCATCATCTTGGGTTTTATTTCACGATCGCCGAAATCCCTTATCATTTGGGTAATCATCTGCTGATTCTCCGTTTCCTCGAAGCCAATTCCAACCGTGGGTTGTGTCATCACTTGCATATTTACAAATTTTAAATGACCACAAAATTACCGAATTAAGTTAGGCTCACAAACGAATGTTAGTTTGTGCACATATTTAATTTTATTGAAGCATTTACGCTTTCAAAAAGCCTATTTTTGCGGGTTAAAACAGAAAGAGTATGAAGATTGCCGTAATCGGTACGGGCTATGTTGGATTGGTCACAGGGACCTGTTTTGCTGAAACAGGGAATACCGTTACCTGTGTTGACATCGACCGGCAAAAAGTAGAGGACCTGCAAAAAGGAATTGTTCCCATTTACGAGCGCGGTCTGAATAATTTCTTCTTGAGGGCCCAGAAGGAAGGCCGGCTGTTCTTTACAACCAATTTGGAAGAGGGCATCAAAGACGCCAAGATCATTTTCCTCGCACTCCCTACGCCTTCCGATGAGGACGGTTCCGCCGACTTGAAATATATTCTCCGCGTAGCGGAAGATCTCGGAGGCCTGCTGACTGACTATGTCGTTGTCGTTGACAAAAGCACCGTTCCCGTAGGCACCTCCGAAAAAGTGGCCGCGAAAATCCGGCTTAATGCAAAAGTGGAATTTGATGTTGTCTCGAATCCGGAATTTCTGCGTGAAGGAGTCGCCGTGGAAGACTTTATGAAGCCCGAACGCGTGGTGGTTGGAACCCGATCGGCGCGCGCCAAAAAAATCATGGAAGCCCTCTATGCCCCTTTTGTGCGGCAAGGGAACCCCGTCATTTTTATGGATGAGCGCTCCGCGGAGTTGACAAAATACGCTGCCAATTCTTTTCTGGCTACCAAGATCACATTCATGAATGAGATCGCCAACCTTTGTGAACGCCTGGGGGCCGATATCGATGCGGTCAGAATCGGCATGGGAACAGATTCCAGGATTGGCAAGCGTTTTTTATTTGCGGGGATCGGTTACGGCGGCAGTTGCTTTCCCAAAGACGTTCAGGCCCTGGAAAAATCTGCCAATGAGGCTAATTATGACTTCAAGATTTTGAACGCCGTTATGGAAGTCAATGACGCGCAAAAGACTGCCTTGCTTCCGCGAATGAAGAAACATTTTGGAAGCCTGGAAGGGAAAACCATCGCCTTGTGGGGCCTGTCTTTCAAACCGCATACTGATGACATACGGGAAGCTCCTTCGATTTATAATATTGAAGAACTCCTCAAAGAAGGAGCGCACATCAAAGTTCATGACCCGGAGGCCATGCCCAATGTAAAGAAGATTTTTGGAGCGAAGATTGAATTCTGTGAAGGCCCTTACCAGGCGTTACATGACGCAGATGCCTTATTCATTTCCACTGAATGGCCAGAATACCGCACCCCCGATTTTGAAAAGCTTTCCGGTGCGCTTAAGTCGAAAGTTATCTTCGACGGAAGGAATTTATATGACCTTCAGGCCATGAAAGAATTGGGCTTTACCTATTACAGTATTGGCAGGGAAACAATTTATGGCTAAGAAAAAAGTATTGATCACCGGGGGTGCGGGGTTTCTCGGATCTCATCTTTGTGACCGCTTTATCAAGGAGGGTTACCAGGTAGCCGCGATGGACAACCTGATCACCGGGGATCTTCGCAATATTGAGCACCTTTTCAAACACGCCGATTTTGAATTCTATCACCACGATGTTTCAAAGTTTGTCCATATTCCCGGGGAGTTGCATTACATATTGCATTTTGCCTCTCCCGCCAGCCCGATAGACTATCTGAAGATCCCGATTCAAACGCTCAAAGTGAGTTCCCTGGGGACGCATAATCTGCTGGGTCTTGCGCGCGTAAAGAAGTCCAGGATTTTGGTTGCTTCCACTTCAGAAGTGTACGGCGATCCGCTGGTGCACCCGCAAAAGGAAGAGTATTATGGCAATGTCAATCCGGTGGGACCGCGCGGCGTCTACGATGAGGCCAAACGCTTCCAGGAAGCCATGACCATGGCGTATCATACCTACCACGGTCTTGAAACGCGCATTGTAAGGATTTTCAATACGTATGGTCCCCGGATGCGTCTCAACGATGGACGCGTGCTTCCCGCGTTCATCGGTCAGGCTTTACGCGGTGAAGATTTGACGATATTTGGTGATGGATCCCAAACCCGCTCGTTTTGTTACGTCGACGATCTGGTCGAAGGAATTTACCGGTTGCTGATGTCCGATTATCCGTATCCTATGAACATTGGCAACCCCGATGAAATCACAATCAGCGACTTTGCCGAGGAGATCGTAAAACTGACCGGCACGAAGCAAAAGGTGGTATATTATCCCTTGCCGAAGGACGATCCGAAGCAACGCCAGCCCGATATCACAAAAGCCAGAGAAATCCTGCGATGGACACCGGCCGTTTCAAGAAAGGAAGGGTTAAAGATCACGTACAACTATTTCAAGAGCTTGCCCCACGACGATTTGTATAATCGCGAACACAAGGATTTTCAGTTGTACTCGCGTTAAAAAGGCCATCGCGAATAATGCTGCCAATCTCTTATTCTTCAAAATAAATTACATTCATCAGCACGTCACCAACGACGCCAAGGGTCTCTCTGCTGATGATGCTCATGTTGTCTTGCCGGGTGTGGTGGTACTCCCCAAAATATCCGATGCCTGGCTGGTAATGGACGATGTCAATCATCGGAATTTTGGCGATCTCATTTACAAAACGATGGTCGTCGGTAATGTCACCCGCGTTTTGTTTAACAAAGTAGTTTGAATAGCCAAGGTGTTCGGCCGTGTTCCAAACTTTGTCAACGATCCTGGGTGCATTTTCCAGCGAACCGCCTTCGCGAAAAAATCTGGATCCTTTTGCTCCGACCATATCCAACAATATTCCATAATAGGCTGAATAGTTTGCTTTGTGTTTATGGTGTGCCCAGTATTGGGATCCGAGGCACCACCAAACCTGGAAATCGCCGGGTGGCGGCTCGCTCCGTTTGCCTCCGTCTTTTTCGCCCCAATCTTCGCCGTCAAAAAGAATAATATCCACTCCTGCCAGGGGAGGGTATTTCCCCAATTGTCTTGCGATCTCGAGAAGTACGCCAACGCCGCTGGCTCCATCGTTGGCTCCGTCAAAAGGCGCATCCCTTTTGATCGAGTCCTTATCTGCAAAAGGTCTCGTATCCCAGTGAGCTGCCAACAGGATTCTTTTTTGCTTATTCGGATTAAAACTGGCGATGATGTTTCTCAGCTTAAGCCGGCGGTTATCAAAAGTAGTGGCCTCAAATTCCTGTACGCTTACCGTCGCACCATATTGTTGAAACCTGTTGATGAAATAATCACCGGCAAGCCTGTGCGCTGCCGAGTTGGGAACGCGCGGACCAAAGGCAACCTGTTTTTCCACAAAAAAATAGGCCGAATCGGCATTGACCCTGGGGAC
>JBGPGZ010000107.1:0-10641 GCA_041484175.1 Cyclobacteriaceae bacterium
CAATCGACGAAGTCTTACACATGGATGATGAACTATTACATAGTTCACATGTATTTGAGAATGTTGTTGCATTTCTTCCTCAGTTGCTTGTAGAACAAAATACTCAACCATAAAAAAGCGTTGTCCCGATCGATGACCGGGACAACGCTTCTTTTTTATCAAGCGAATCTTTTACTGCTTTATAATAGTATTGCCCGCCATTGTCACTGCACCTGTTCTTGCGAATGCCCTGCCATCCAGCGTTGCTCCTGTGTTGAACGTGATAGATTGCATTGCCATCACCGTTCCCTTGAATACAGAAGTAGTTCCAAAAGTTGCAGAACTCCCCACCTGCCAAAAAATGTTGGATGCCGATGCTCCTCCACTGAGGTTAACCTTGCGTCCTGAGGTGGTAGTGAGGGAAGAGGCTATCTGTAATATGAAGACTGCATTCGAATTTCCCTTTGCATCAAACGTGAGATCGCCGGATGATATAGCGAGCGATGAAGTTGACTTGTAAAGCCCGGGGGTAAGCGTGAGACCACCGATATTTCCAGACAATGTTACGATGTCTGTGCTGGTGCGCCCCGCCGCATCATTGTATGCAGCAGTTAAATCAAGTTTCGCCTGGGTGGCTACCGGGTTGTTGATGTTTTCAGTCCCATTCAGTATCCCGGGGGGAAACCCACCTACCGAAGACCCGGGGCTAAGTCCAAGATCGCCTGTAATCGTTGTTGCACCCGTGCTGGTAACTTCTGAGCCAGCAAGGACCGCCAGACCGGAAGCACCCGCGAGCGACACCGTCCCATGTACCGTGGTTTGAATCGGTATTACAACCGGATTTGGCCCAGAAGGGTTGACTTCATTTTTTTTGCAACCGCTCACCAAAATGGCAGACACGATTGCAAGCATTGCTAATAGTTTTCGCTTTTTCACTTTTTTTTTGTTTTTAATTTCTATTTGACGTTCTTAACCGTTAGATCTTTGAAAGCTTCACCGAGTTCATCCATATCATGCTTCAATTCGGTTTTGAATTTTTCCCATTTGTCTTTTCCTTCTGCCTTGTAATCATCCATTTTCTTTTTCATGTCACTGTTTTTTTGCTCTAACCCGGCAATTCTCTTTTTGTAATCGGCCTGGGCATCCCTTTTCTTATTTTCTATTCTTGCTTTAAACTCAGCGATGCTTCTGTCGTTCGCCGCGATCTTATCTGCCGTTTCTTTCCTGTATTTTTCAATATCCGCCAGGTATTCTTTGTTGGCCTGATCTAAATCCTTATTCGCTGCTGTCACGTCATTTTGGGCATTTTCTACCTTTTGAGAAGGCGTGCTACAGCCCGTCAAGATTGCGCTTGCTATCAAAGTAGAAGCTGCCAGTGCTAAAATTGATTTTTTCATTTTAATGGTTTGTAATAGGTTGAAATTCAATCGACGTTTTAGACTTTTGTTCTCTTTACTTCGTTCTTAAGCACTTCGACGCTTTCGCCAAACGAAGACTTCAGACTTTCATACTGTTCCTTGCCCTCCGCCATGAGGTCACTTAATTTTTTTGTCCAATCTCCCGCGGTATCCTTGATGTTTTTGCGAAGATCTTCGCCCTTTTCCGGGGCGATCAGCATTCCTATGATCACGCCGGCTGTTGCTGCGGCAATAATGCCGATGAAAATGCTACCTGAATTTTTCATAATTGATATTTTTTAGTTTTTGCGTTGGTTATCCAATAGGTTAAACTCAAAACTCCGTGCCAGCTTCAGCAATGAGGGTAGTGGGCTATGATTCGTCCTTTGTTGTTCGCACCAGGCCAATCCCAGAAATGAGAAAAATAAAGCCGAGCGCTCCATAAATGATGAGCGCTTTCACTTCGTGCACCTCGCCGGAGGTATTGACGAAAAGCACAGCACCATAAATAAGCCCGACTATTCCCAGAACGGTAAGAATGGAGCCAAATATTCTCTTGATGTTCATAGCAGCTAATCTTTATGATATATAGACTATCCTCAAATTCCCGTGCCAGCCAGTTGGGTACATCCGTGCCCAAATCGTCCATCTTGCGGGGGAAGTAAGTACACGCTAATTCTTAACGGGCCCTTCTCCATGCGCCATGCGTCCTGGCACAAGTCTTTGTTAATTATGCGGGACAGCAAAAAAAAATAGAAGAGAAAAAAAAGGAATAACAAGTTTATCGGAGCGGTTGGATTGATTATTCCGGCGTTCAGGTTCTGCTCGGTTGCCTGGCTGTGTTAAGTAGTTATTTATTCACAATTTAAAACAAACAAAAAAATGAAAGTAAAAAAACCGTTACAAATCATAGCAATGCTAGGGATTGTATTATTGGCCGGATGCCAAAAAAATGAATTGGATCCTTCGGGATCAAAATTTGCAAATCCGCTTAAAATAACGGATCGCACGGTTGCCAGCAGTTTGACGGCGACAACACTTGTAAGCGCCTCCAACTTCGCAGTTCTGGGAGCAACAACCGTTACCAACGATGGTGCATCACTGATCACAGGTGATCTGGGTGTTAGCCCGGGTACCGCAATTACCGGCTTCCAACCAGGGCCTTTAAACACAATCACCGGTCCTGGGACTGTTACAGGAGGTCTTGGAATTGTGACCGGGACAATTTATGCAGCAGGGGCTGCAGCGGCGCAGGCTCACAATGATGCCGTCACCGCCTACAATAATCTCGTGGCCCAAGTGCCTGATACCACCTACTCCGGCGTTTCTCAACTGGATGGGCGCACGTTTACACCCGGCGTTTACAGCTTTGCACCATCTGCCAATTTGCAGGTGAATGGAACAGTTAAGCTTGATTTCCAGGGAAACAACGATGCACTTTTTATTTTCCAGATGGGCACCACGCTAGTAACGATGACTGGTTCAAAGGTCATCGCCATCAATAATAACAGTCAGGCTTGCAGTGGTTCGAACGTGTTTTGGGCAGTAGGATCCTCTGCAACGATCGACGGCGCTCAGTTCATAGGAAGCGTTATTGCGTATACGACCATTACCATGACTTCCGACGCAGACGTGTCCGGTAAGATATGGGCCTTGAACGGTGAGGTGACAATGATTACCGACTCTATCTCAGTTTGCGGTGGCGGTGGTGCGGTTGTGCCCAAGCCTTGCAGAGATTTTGTTACCGGTGGAGGTTGGATTAAGGACAAAGGGACTTTCGGCGTCTCCGGAGGCATTAAAAACGGCAAGTTCTGGGGTCAGCTCTCTTTCAATGACCACAATAAAAATTGTGTGAAGGTCAAAAGTACAAGCGTTACAGGTTACAGCGTGATCGACGCAGTAACAAGAGAGATCGATGGAATTGCCCGCGTCAACGGTCAAGGTTCCTTCACCTACAAGGTGGTGGTGGTTGACAACGGCGAGGGTGGCCGCAACGACAGCTTCAGTCTGGAACTTTCGAACGGTTATAGCGCTTCGGGTACCCTGAAGGGCGGCAATATCCAGCTTCATAAGAAATGTGGAGCGTCGGGCAATCATGACGGCGAAGATGATGATAAAGATGAACATGAAGGTCATCAAAACTGCGACAACGATCATCACCGGGATGATAACGATCATCACGGAAATGATAACGATCATGACCGGAAAGGTAATAGTCATCGCGGGCATTGATAGTTCTCAGGAACCGCTCATCAATTTGAAACAGTAATCATTTGTAAGACAATTTAAGAAGCGTTGTCCCGATAATAAATCGGGACAACGCTCTTTTTTGTGGTCTAAGTGAGGAGTTTGTTACACAAATAATTCTTATGCAGCCTTTACTCAAGGTCGCCAGGTCCTGTTTCAATGGAATTTCGTTGTGGCACAATTCTTTAATCCGTATTGGCACACCAAAAAAATAATCAAAATGAAAAAGGGAAGAACAAGCTTGAGTCTGGGCAGTTGGATTTTGTTGATAATTCCTGGAATTCAGGTGTGCCAGGTAGCCTACCTGTGTTTCGTAATAATTCATTCACAATTTTAAATTAGACTAACAATGAAACTTAAAAATGTATTTCAAATCATAGCAATGCTATTGGTTGTGTTTATGGCCGGTTGTAAAAAAGATGAAGATATCGGCGTGCGTCCCAGGGTGACTGCTATAAACCCGATAAACAAAGCCACAGGTACTGGCATTGACAGTAAAGTCTCAGCAACCTTCAGTGTTGCGATGGATCCTTCATCGATCAACACTTCGACATTTACTCTACAGCAGGGAACTACTTCTGTTTCAGGAGCGGTAGCGTACACGGGTACAACGGCCACCTTTACCCCAGCGGCGAATCTGACGCCAAGCACGGTCTATACCGCCACTATTACTTTAGGTGCTAAAGACACCAATGGTAAATCCCTGGCAAAAGATTATATCTCGAGTTTTACAACTGGCGCCAGTGCAACGGGGGATAAAACTCCACCCACAGTGACGTTAACAGACCCAGCAAACAATGCTACGGGAGTGTCGCTTGATCATCTGGTCGTTACGACTTTTAGCAAACCGATGGACCATACCACAATCACTTCTTTGACTATTACATTAAAACAAGGGACAACCCCTGTTTCAGGTACAGTAACCTACACCGGTACAAAGGCCACTTTTACTCCTTCAAGCAAGCTGGAGCCCAACAAACTTTATACCTCAACGATTACAATTGGAGCTAAGGATCTGGCAGGCAATGCACTGGCCAGTAACTATGTCAATAGCTTTACTACCGGTGACGCACCCGATACTGCGTTGCCCATGGTTAATTCAACAGACCCGCTCAACAACGCCACAGGTGTTGCACCCAACAAGGTAGTTGCATTAACCTTCAGCGAGGCAATGGATCCCTTAACGATCAATGCTACGACATTTACCTTGAAGAAAGGGGCAACAGCAGTTTCTGGCGCAGTGGCTTACTCCGTCTCCACAAAAAAGGGAACGTTTACCCCTTCAAATCCCCTGGACCCAAACGTCACTTATGCTGCCACCATAACTACCGGAGCAAAAGACCTGGCTGGCAATCCACTTGCAGCTAACTTTGTATGGAGTTTCATAACGACTACTCCCACAACGGGTCCGGCTGTAGTAAATCTTGGGTCCGCAGGCAATTACGTGATCCTTGCTAAAACAGCAATCAGTAACGTTCCGACCTCTGCCATTGTCGGTAATATGGGCCTGAGTCCAGCCGCCACGTCTTTTATTACCGGATTTGTATTAACAAACGTACCCACGGACTCACCCCCAGATGCGACCGCTCCAGAAGTGGTTGGAAAAATATTTGCAGCAGACATGGCAGCCCCGACAGGTGGTACAGGCTTTACCTTGGATATTGCCATCGGCGATATGATGACAGCTTACACCGATGCCGCCGGGCGTCCGACGCCTGATTTCCTTGAACTGGGCATTCCTGGAACTCCTGGAAATATTGGCGGGCTAACCCTCGCGCCAGGACTCTATAAATGGGCAGGTACGGTTTCAATGCCAATCGATGTTACCATCTCGGGCGGCGCGAACGATGTCTGGATCTTCCAGATCGGCGGGGACCTTACCATGGACCTTAATGTAAAGATTACCCTCACCGGAGGAGCTCAACCCAAGAACATTTTCTGGCAGGTAGCCGGTCAGTCAACCTTAGCGCCAGGCTCTCACTTTGAAGGAAATATATTGTCGCAGACCGCCATTACTTTTCAAACAGGTGCATCCATGAATGGCAGGGCGCTTGCACAGACTTTAGTCGCTCTTGACGGTAATGCTATCACAAAACCATAATAATTTGAAAATCCAAAAAGAGGCGGCCATGATCGGCCGCCTCTTTTCAACTGAATCTAAATGATAACTCTAAAAATGTAATATAATGAAAACAAGAAAAATATTCTGGACGACCGCAATCGCAACCCTATTCCTGGCAGCGTTCTTGGGCGGTTGCAAAGATAAAAACATGGAAACCGTTGGAGTCTGCCCAGTTGTGGTGTCTACAGACCCCGCCAATCTTGCTACCGGCGTACCGCTGAGCCAGATAATTGCGGCAACCTTCAATGAAGCGATGAACCCTTTAACTATAACCCAAGGATCTCTTGTTCTAACAGGAGGTCCTCCCGGTGGCAGAGTTTCTACTGATAACGTAGTTCCAGGCACATTGACGTACGACGCTGCAACTTTTACGATAAGCTTTACGCCAACCATCAAACTTAGACCCAACACTACGTATACCGGTACGATTCCAGCATCGGTTAAAGATCAAATGGGCAATGTCTTACAAGCCGATTATGTGTGGACCTTTAGTACCGCTTTATCCGGGTCGCCCACGGTGACGTCTACAGACCCGGCAAACAATGCTACGGGCGTATTCCTTAATAAAATAGTGACAGCGACCTTTAGCGCTCCAATGGATCCGTTGACCACTACTGCAACAACCTTTACCCTAAAGGCAGGGGCAACTTCAGTCGCGGGAACAGTTTCATACTCCGGGACAAAGGCATCCTTTAAACCTACCAGTGCCCTTACAGCCAGCACCATTTATACAGCCACGATTACCACCGGAGCCAAGGATGTACCTGGCACTCCACTGGCGAGTAATTATGTATGGACATTTACCACTGGAGTTACTTCGGCTCCGAGTGTGACTTCTTCGGACCCGGTAAATCTGGCTACAGGCGTGGCCCTTAATAAAGTAATCAGCGCGAACTTCAGCGAGGCCATGAATGCTTCAACGATCACAACGTCGACCTTTACCTTAGAGATCGGAACAACGCCAGTTACAGGCGTAGTGAACTACGCTGGCACGACTGCGACCTTTACACCGTCAAGTAATCTTTTATCAGGTACGACCTATACGGCTACCATTACAACCGGTACTAAGAATCCGGCAGGCGTTCCATTGGCGAATGACTATGTGTGGACCTTCAATACCAATGCACCTTTAGGTCCAGTGGGCGTAGATCTTAAATCGGTTGCCCGGTTCGGGATTATCGCAGGTGTGGGAGTGAGCAACAACGCAGGCTTCAGTGAGATTCATGATATGGATGTTGGGATATACCCGGGCGCTCGTTCTTCGATCACCGGATTCCCTCCTGCCATCGTGGTGAATGGAAGTATTTTTGCCTCCGATGATCTTGCTCCTCCAGGTGTTGCGGCGATGCTATTACAGGCCCAAAATGACTTGACCGCTGCGTATAATTTTGCTGCAGGAGCAACTACCCCGGCACCCGCCATCGTATCAGGCGACCAGGGTGGCTTAACCCTTGCCCCGGGCATTTATAAATCAACATCCACACTTTTAATACAGGCAGGCGATTTGACACTTGATGCGCAAGGCGATGCGAATGCCGTCTGGATTTTCCAGATAGCATCCGGTTTTACAACCGTAGGTATAGGTCCGTTTCCGTCTTCGACAGGTGGCAATGTTATCCTTACCGGAGGCGCTCAAGCTAAGAACGTCTTTTGGCAGGTTGGCAGCTCAGCAGTCATTGGAGACTATACGTCATTTCAAGGAACCGTACTGGCCTTTTCATCCGTAACGATGAATTCAGGCGCAAAGGCAGTGGGCAGAATGCTTGCTCGAAATGCCTCAGTAGTAATGACCGATACAAACATTATCACTAAGCCTTAAGTTATAAAGATTATGAAAGCTAAAACTAATTTTAAAAAGGGATCGCGCGTGGCGCGTTCTCCTTATAGCCCGACGTTGAAGAGTCTTATTTTCAGCGCTTTGATCCTGACAGGGATTCAGGCGCCCCTTCAGGCTCAAGTGGCAAAGTTCACGCAACCCACATGGTGGTTTGGCGCAGCGGCTGGTGCAAATTTTAATTTCTATCGCGGCACCACGCAAGAATTGAATGAAGATATAAGCGTTCCCGCCGCTTTTCATCATGGCAAGGGTGTGGGACTCTTTCTTGCACCTCTTGTAGAGTATCATCGTCCTAACACAAGATTGGGTGTAATGCTGCAGGCAGGGTATGACGGCCGCAATGGTAAGTTCGAACAGGTACTTTCCCCTTGTAACTGTACGGGGGACTTATCCACCAGGCTTCACTATATTACCGTGGAGCCGAGCCTGCGTTTCGCCCCATTTAAATCTAATTTTTATTTGTTTGGCGGCCCACGCCTGGCTTTCAATTTGTCAAAATCATTTACTTACAAGCAACAGGAGTTAGCTGGACAAGAGTTCACCAACAATCTGTATGAGGATTTTAGCAGTACGCACAAAGTGCTGATCTCGATGCAAATCGGAGCAGGATACGATATTCCAATCAACTCACAGAACAACCATATACAATATGTACTATCTCCTTTTGTTTCTTTTCACCCCTATTTTGGTCAGGACCCACGTTCAATAGAAACATGGACCGTGACCACTTTGAGAGTAGGCGCTGCCCTTAAGATTGGGCGCGGTAAAGCAATTCCAGTAGCGGAACCGGTAAGGGTGGAGGTTGTTGTGTCCGATCCGCTGGTGCAGTTTTCTGTTAACTCTCCCAAGAACGTTCCTGTTGAGCGCAGGGTAAGGGAAACATTCCCCCTTCGCAACTACGTTTTCTTTGACATCGGAACAACGGAGATATCAGATCGCTATGTGTTGCTTACCAAAGGTCAGGTGAAAGACTTCAAAGAAGACCAATTGGAGGTGTTTACACCCAAGAGACTGACAGGTCGCTCAACACGGGAAATGACTGTTTACTATAATGTGTTAAACATCCTCGGCGACCGTCTTGGAAAAAATCCTTCGACTACCATTACATTGGTCGGATCGTCCCCAGAGAAAGGTCCTGAGGCTGGTCGTGCAATGGCTGAATCGGTCAAGGGATACCTTGTAAGCGTATTTGGAATTGATCCTTCCAGAATCAGTATTGAAGGCCGCGACAAACCGAAAATCCCGTCTGAACAACCGGGTGGTACCAGGGAGCTTGACCTCCTTCGTGATGGCGATCGCAGGGTGTCTATTGAAAGCAGTTCCCCCGCTTTACTCATGGAGTTCCAAAGTGGTCCCGATGCTCCGCTGAAGCCGGTGGAAATTGTTGCCGTTCAGGAAGCGCCGCTAGACAGCTATGTTACCTTTAACGTCGGGGGAGCAAAAGAAGCATTCTCGTCATGGTCGTTGGAAGTCAGGGATGAACAAGGAAAAGTGCAGTATTTTGGACCTTATACCCAGGAGAAGGTGAGTATACCCGGAAAATCGATTTTGGGTGCCCGGCCTGAAGGCGACTACAAGGTAACCATGATCGGTAAAACGAACAGTGGCAACACCGTAAAAAAGGTAAGTTCAGTACACATGGTCCTGTGGACCCCGCCCAAAAACGAGGAAGGGATGAGATTCAGCATCATTTTTGAATTCAATTCATCGAAGGCCATCACGATGTACGATAAGTACCTCACGGAGATCGTAACACCGAAGATCCCGCAAGGCGGAACGGTTATTATCCACGGCCATACCGATATCATTGGAGATGAATCCAATAACCTGGAATTGTCATTTGCCCGTGCTAGCGAAGTCAGGAGCATTATTGAAAGTGCCCTGTCGAACGCCGGTAGAAAGGACGTTATCTTTGAAGTATACGGATTTGGTGAAGATCAAAACTTATCGCCGTTCGAAAACAATTATCCGGAAGAGCGTTTTTATAACCGGACCGTTCTTATTGACCTTATTCCCCGCAAGTAAGCGTTCTAAACAATCCTATTTGCTTGCATAAAAAGAGGCTGTCCAATTGGGCAGCCTTTTTCGTTTTCAAGGTCTGGTGATAAGAATCTCCGGGATTGCCTTTATTGTTTTGATATCATCTGATTCATATGCAAGCATTTATATAATCACATATTTTCCAGATTGTCCTTGCGCTTTTGTTTGAGTTGCTTGTAAAATGAAGGGGAAAGTCCCGTCACTTTCTTGAATTGGCTTGATAAATGAGCCACGCTGCTGTAATGCAGTTTATAGGAAATCTGCGTAAGATTCAGTTCGTCATACAACAGCAGTTCTTTCACGCGTTCGATTTTGTGGATGATGATGAATTGTTGTATGGTGATGCCCTTGACTTCTGAAAAAGTGTTGGCCAGGTAGGTATAGTCATACCCCAGTTTTTCACTGATGTAATCAGAATAATTCACGACGGGCAATTCATCGGAATAGTGAATCAATTCGATTATGACGTTGGTTATTTTTTCAATCAGGATACTCTTTTTATCGTCAAGCAATTCCAAGCCGGATCTGAGCAGGTTTTCTTTCAGTTGTTCGCGCTGTTGTGGCGTGAGGTCTTCCCAAATTTCGACCAAACCAAGATCGACAACGACGTATCGCAATCCCAGTTTTTTCAACTCTTCCATGACCATCATTTTGCATCGCAAGCTGACCATGTATTTTATATACAGCTTCATGTTGGTTTCTTGACGAACGTCACGCGAAGATAAAACTAAAACAGGTAGGCTCCAGCCTTCAAAATAAATACATTTTACGGGGTGATATTGTGGATACTGTCTGCCAGGCAATTCATTTTCGCAATTCGAGTCGTTTTCCGTAAGTAAGTCGTCTCCATATCCACTCAACGGGTCCAAACCTGAACTTACTTAACCAATAAGTACTGAATGCAATTTCTGTTACCAGGTGGCGACGGATTATTTTGAGAAACGCTCTGTATTCTCACTGGCATGAAAAGTTCGCATGAATTTGTCCCAAAAAGTGAAATATAAGCCGTAGTTGTAACG
>JBGPGZ010000108.1:0-10629 GCA_041484175.1 Cyclobacteriaceae bacterium
GCCAACGCTCCTTTCAAGGTTGCAGCCCTGGATGTAGGCATCAAGATCAATATTTTACGAAACCTTTCCAGGCGGGGTTGTTATATTCAGGTTTTCCCAGCAAAGTCCTCATTCCTGGAAATGGAGGACTGGGGGCCACACGGATATTTTATTTCCAACGGGCCCGGAGATCCTTCAGTAATGGACTATGCGATCAAGACCGTCAAAGACATTTTGGCGGCTGACAAGCCGCTATTTGGAATATGCCTGGGCCATCAGTTGCTGGCATTGGCGTGCGGCATCTCCACCTACAAAATGCATCATGGTCACCGCGGGCTGAATCACCCGGTGAAGAATTTGCTGTCAGGTTTAGGCGAAATAACTTCACAGAATCATGGCTTTGCCGTCAGTGAAAAAGACGTCGTGAAGAATCCGGATGTTGAAATAACTCACCTGCATCTCAACGATAGCACAATCATGGGTCTGCGGCTAAAAAACAAAAAAGCTTTCTCAGTGCAATACCATCCCGAAGCTTCCCCCGGCCCGCACGATTCTGGTTACCTGTTTGATCAATTTGTAGAGATGATCAAGCAAGACCAGTCCGTGATCGTTAACGCTTAGACGAAAAAGATCAACTTATAAACCTTACCAACCATGAGTTTAATTGAAAGTATTCATGCCAGGCAAATCCTGGATAGCCGCGGCAATCCCACGATCGAAGTAGACGTCTATACCGAAACAGGAGCCTTTGGGCGTGCCGCCGTTCCTTCCGGAGCTTCGACCGGTACCCACGAGGCTGTAGAACTTCGCGATGGTGACAAGCAAAAGTATATGGGCAAAGGCGTACTGAAGGCCGTGGCCAATGTAAACACAAAAATTGCAACGGAGGTAGTTGGCTTTGACGTATTCTCCCAGAACCTGATAGACAAAGTGATGATCGAACTGGACGGTACTCCAAACAAGGCCAAGCTTGGAGCGAACGCCATTCTGGGAACCTCATTGGCAGTAGCCAAGGCCGCCGCGATGGAGGCAGGTCAATCTCTTTACCGATACATCGGCGGCGTAAGCGCCAATACCCTTCCGGTGCCCATGATGAACATTCTCAACGGTGGCAGCCATGCCGATAATGCCATCGACTTTCAGGAGTTTATGGTCATGCCCGTTGGAGCAAGTACTTTTTCAGAAGCAGTACAGATGGGGGCGGAGGTTTTTCATACGCTCAAGAAGGTCCTTCATGACAAGGGGCTTTCTACCAATGTGGGGGATGAAGGCGGCTTTGCCCCGAACCTTTCTTCCAATGAAGAAGCGATTGAAGTTGTACTCAAGGCCATTGAAAAGGCAGGCTATAAACCGGGTGTCGATATTTTTATTGCACTCGACCCCGCAGCATCTGAGTTTTATGATAGCAAGACCAAGACCTACCATTTTAAAAAGTCATCCGGTAAGAAACTGAAGCCATTGGAAATGGCACAATACTGGACGAATTGGTCAAAGAAATATCCGATCATTTCCCTCGAAGATGGTCTTGCTGAGGATGACTGGACCGGCTGGAAGGCGCTGACCGATAGCATCGGAGACAAAGTACAATTGGTGGGTGATGATCTGTTTGTGACTAACGTAAAGCGTCTTCAAGAAGGGATCGATAAAGGGGTGGGAAATGCCATCCTGGTAAAAGTAAATCAAATTGGATCCCTTACGGAGACCATCGCCGCGGTAAATTTGGCGAAGCGCAATTCGTACAAGTGCATCATGTCGCACCGCTCGGGAGAAACAGAAGACAACACCATTGCCGATTTGGCCGTGGCCCTGAATACGGGACAGATTAAGACCGGATCCGCATCGCGATCAGACAGAATGGCAAAATATAATCAACTGATCCGGATCGAAGAAGAATTGGGTGAAACAGCCTACTTTCCGGGGAAGAAGTTTTAGTTTTTGTTGTTTCAGATTTGCAGACATTGAGCGAGAGGGCGTGTTCTCTCCATTTCCTTGTGTCCCAGCGTCAACGCTATTACTTTTTGCCACGAAGACCCTAAGGCACAAAATATTGAATTCCTTGGTGGCAAAGTACCCCACTTTGGATCGTAAAGAGCATTTCCAATTTTAGGAATTCTGTACCATTCATGGAAATTTGTTTCCCCTTCTTTCGCAGAAAAGGATCTAAATTTGGCTAAAATCGACGTTTTTGGTGTTTTGGATCCTCATTGATCGGTTTTTGCATGACTTCCAGAAATGGTTAAGTCATGAATATGGATGCTGTGATAATTTATTCTTCCGTCGTCTTCGTTTCACTGGGGATTTTGCTGGCCTTATTTTTCCGGTTTCGCGACGCGGTGTCCGATCTGGATTCAAAGATCACCGGCATCTGGTCGAATGAAGCCAACACGATTCGCATTCTGATTTACAGCATTGATTCCCATTTCCAGGCGGAGGTTATATGGACAAGAAATATTGATCAGGAAATACTGGGGTCTGCCGTCATCCGCAACCTGAGTCTGAAATATTTCAGCTGGGGTGAAGGCACCTATGTAGATCCTTTTACAAAAGACCAATTCCATTTTAAGTTGAAGCTCAAGAACGAAGGCCAATTAAACTTTTATATTGAAAAATCCGGCCGGGGTTATAAGACGGTGGAAGCTTGGAAGCAAGTGAGCCAGCCTGTCTTTTAATCCGTCATTTCCCAGACCTCCAGGTACCCCCCAATAACCGGTATTGTCCTTTTCCAAAGGAATTCCCTATCTTCGTACCGTCATTTTTTAATCTTATGCTGAAGAAGCTGCCTCCCGTCTTTAGAAACTTTTACGTCGTTACCGGGTTTTGCTTTCTGGTTTGGCTCACTTTCCTCGACTCCAATGATTTGATTTCACGCTTTTCAATGGGTGCCAAGTTACGGTCGTTGGAAAATGAAAAAGAGTATTACCTCCAGAAAATAGCAGAGGTGGAGAAAGACAGGAAGGAATTATTGACGAACAAAGAACTTTTGGAGAAGTTTGCTCGTGAAAAGTACTTAATGAAAAGGGACAAGGAGGATGTGTTTATCATCCAGGAGGATTAAATCATAAGGCTATGAAATTGATGGGTTTGATTTTGGGGATTTTGATCTTTTGTCATGTTGCCACCTTCGCTCAATTTGGAACATCCCGCCCAATCAGTGACAAGGTTTACGTTGGTGGCGGCGGTGGTTTTGGCGCCGGTACCAGTGCATTGGGTTACCGGTATACCTACTATTCGATTTTTCCCATTGTTGGCTACCGGATCACTCCGCCATTTTCAGTAGGTACCGGTCTGAGTTACACGCACTATGGATTCCCCGATCAAGGTGTTTCCTACAGCCAATATGGGGTAAGCCCATTCCTTCGCTACAATTTTAATCAGCTTTTCTTTCAATCAGAATATAATATTATCAACTCCCCCTCTTTTGACAATATAGAGAGAAGAATATATAATCGCTTGCTCTTTGGATTAGGATATAGTCAGCCTTTCGGAGGAAGGGGTCGCGGGGCTATTAATGCAATGGCATTATATGATGTTCTTTATAAACGGCCCAGTGTATTTAATTCACCCTGGGTCTTCCGGGTGTTCGTATCCTTCTAGAGTTTAACACCGAGTTTTTTCCCTAATGCCCGAAGATCCTCCTCAACTTTGGCATTCAGAGGAATACCTTCCTTTTTTCGCCTTTGTTCGCTTATGCGTTCAGGGTCCCCGGGGATTATTACCCGCGCCTGTCCTGCAACCGTTTTTGATTCGCGGAAGCGGGTAATCCACCGGTCCATATGGGCCTTAAATTCACCGGCAGGTCGGAAGGCATCGATCCGCATAGCACCAAAAAAATGCCCGATGCCGGCGCCGACCGGATCGGCCGTTGGAGCCAGGAAACTTACAAACGGCGGAACCCACGGCCCATAATTCGCACCTGAAAGTACCGCAGAAAAGATATCAACCCAGGCTCCAAGACAAAATCCTTTGTGACTGCCATGCTCAAAGTCGCCTCCCAGTGGCACCAGCGCGCCCCCATCTTTTAGTTCATTCGGATTGGTGGACGGTTGCCCGTTTTTCTTTTGAATCCAGCCGACCGGAGCCTCTTCATTCTTGCGTTGGAGTACTTCAAGCTTTCCATTGGCAGCCGTTGTGGTGGCAAAGTCGGCAACAAAGGGAGGTTGGCGATCGGCGGGTATAGCCACACAGATGGGATTTGTTCCCAACAGCCTTTCTACCGAATAGGTTGGTGCAACGAGCGGGCTCGCGTTGGTCATAGCCATCCCGATCATGTCGTGTCGAAGTGCTTTCATCGCATGGTAGCCTGCAATTCCAAAATGATTGGAATTCCTCACCGCCACCCAGCCGGTGCCGCACGTTGTTGCTTTTTTGATCGCAATCTCCATCGCCTCCGGGGCAATAACCAATCCTAGCCCCTGGTCACCGTCCACAACTGCTGTGCTGGGAGATTCATGAACGATTCGAATATCCGGCTTTGCATTCACGCGTTTTGCTTCCCACAGCCTGACGTAACCGCTCAGGCGGGCAAGACCATGAGAATCAATGCCGCGGAGATCAGCGCTCAGCAACACATCCGTTCCTTGCCGGGCCTGTTCTTCCGGGCAACCGATTTTCTTAAATACTTCAAACGCGTATTGCCAAAGTTGTAAATAGGGATAAAGAGGATCCTTCATAAAGCAAAAATCTCTTTTTGAAGCTGATTTTCAATCTTTTTGGAAAATTATCATTCTAAATATGGAAATTGCTTTCCGGGGGCATCTTACACGCAAATCAAAGACCTACAAAATATGAAACGGCTATTTTCTTCTGTAGTCCTATCCCTGGGTATGCTGGGTGCTTCAGCCCAGGTTGACAAACCGATAGATTCAAAAATCACAGGAGTTACGGTGTTCCTCAACAAAGCGCAAGTGACCCGCGAAGCCAGGTCACGCATTGAAGCTGGCAAAACTAATTTGATCATTACCGGGCTCACATCGCAACTCGATCCCCAAAGCATCCAGGTCACCGGGAGGGGAAGTTTTGTTATACTCGGGATCAGTCACCGGCAGAATTATTTGAATGAATTCAACGTGCCTAAATCTTTGAAAATATTGCGAGACTCCGTTGAGTATTTTCAAAAACAGGCTGCTTTGGAACAAAGTCAAAAGGAAATTCTGAATAAAGAGGAGCAGATGCTCCTGAGCAATCAGAAGATAGGAGGGGCTAACCAAAACCTGACTGTCGTGGAATTAAGGGCGATGGCGGATTTCTACCGGAGCCGGCTGGGCGACATTGTCCTGGCGCGCATGAAACAGGATGACAAGATCAAAAAGATCAATGAACGGATGTCCAAACTTCAGCAACAGATCAACAACCAAAACGAACTATACGCACGCAACACCAGCGAGATTGTGGTGGGTGTCTCCGCAGATGCTCCCTCTCCGGTGGAGCTGGATGTGAATTATGTGGTCGCCAATGCAGGATGGTACGCTATTTATGATCTTCGCGCCATGAATACCAGAAATCCGATTCAATTGAGCTACAAGGCCAACGTGCAGCAAAGCACGGGTGAAGAATGGAAAAATGTGAAACTGAAATTGTCAACGGCTAACCCCAATTTGAGTGGGTTGAAACCCGAGTTATATGCATGGTATTTGAACTTTGATGCCCCGATCACGGTCGGCTATAAAATGGAATCAAAGCGGGGAATCGCCATGAAGTCTGCTGCTCCGTCCGCTGCCGGTGCGGGAGATATGCCGATGGAGGTAGCCCAATCAACTGCCGAATTTGTCAACACCATCCAAACGTCCCTTAATACTGAATTTGACATTTCTCTTCCGTACACGGTGGCCTCTTCTTCAAAACCCACGGTAGTGGATATCAGAAATGATGAGGTAAAGGCTGACTATCGTTATTCTGTCGCCCCAAAGCTTGACCGAGATGCATTCCTGCTCGCACGCGCGACCGGCTGGGAAGAATACAGCCTGCTTCCCGGAGAGGCCAATATTTTCTTTGAAGGGACTTTTGTCGGGAAGACGGTGATTGATCCCAACTCGATCAAGGATACGCTGACTTTGTCACTGGGCCGCGATAAGCGCATCGTTGTGAAACGCGAGAAATTGAAGGAGTTGACGTCTCGTAAACTGATAGGTACCAATCAGAAGGAAAGCTATGCCTGGGAGATTTCCGTAAGGAACACAAAGGCCGAGGCGATCAAGGTGATCGTCGAGGACCAGGTCCCCGTTTCGCAAAACAGCCAGATTGAAGTAACCGTGCTGGATGTAGCCAACGCGAAATACAACAAGGACACTGGCAAGCTGAGTTGGGAGCTTTCGCTACAACCGAATGAGACAAAGAAGTTGGTGTTCAAATACGAAGTGAAGTATCCTAAAGACAAGCCTGTCAACGGTCTCTGATGTAGTCCTTCACGGTGAAAAGCCTCCGCAATACAAAGTAGGGGGTTTTTTATTTTCCTGCCCTTGTCGTATTTTGAAGAATGACCCGCAGACTCCAATGGTTTGGATTCCTTTTTTCTCTTCCAATTCTTTCGGTGGCCCAGGTTGTTAACACAGCAACGATGGATACCATCGAAACTACAGTGATCGGCAATGTGGGGATTGGCGGATATGTTGATACCTACTATGGCTATAATTTCAATAGACCCGCCAATGGCACCATCTCCTACTTTGTTTCATCTGCACGTCACAATGAACTCACGGTCAATCTGGCTTATGTTGACGTGCGGTACCGGTCCAAGTACATGCGCGCGCGTTTTGTTCCCGGGTTTGGCACGTATATGGATGCGAATTACAAAAATGAACCCGGCTCGCTCAAGAATATGGTGGAAGCCAATGTAGGCGTACTGGTCTCCGAGCAAAAAAAAATCTGGCTTGATGTTGGGGTACTGGGCTCGCCGTATACGAACGAAAGCGCCATTTCGAAAGACCATCTCATGTACACGCGTTCCTTCTCAGCGGAGAATGTTCCTTATTTTGTCACGGGAGCAAAGCTTTCTGTGCCGCTGAGCATGAAGACCAATGCGTATTTCTACGTAATTAATGGCTGGCAGGTAATTCAGGACAATAACAAAGGGAAGTCGCTGGGCACTCAACTTGAGATAAGACCCAATGCTAAAATGCTTTTCAATTGGGATACCTATGTGGGAGACGAGCGGTCTGCACAGCACCCCGATTTCCGTTTACGAATCTTTAATGATTTCTACTGGATCTACGAACCCGGAGGAAGGTTTTCGGCTACGTCCTGTTTCTATTTTGGATATCAGCAAAAGTCTGCCGCACCGGCAGCGCGCTGGTGGCAGGTCAATTTGATCGCACGTTATAAATTGGACGATCAACTATTGCTATCAGGAAGGGTTGAGTACTTTGATGATACCGGGGCCGTACATGTCACTTCTATTACCGGCATCCCTGGTTTCCGTGCCTATAGCGCCGGCGTGTGCTTCAACATCAAACTTCACCGACTGGCTTTACTCCGCTTTGAGGGACGGCAATTTGTCTCACCCGATAAAGTTTATCTGGATGAAAATGCCAATCCCACCCGGGGAAGCACTTTGCTGATGGGTAGCTTAACGGCTTGGTTCTAGGATTCGAAAAAGCCGGTCAGTGTGCAATCCCATGCTTGCCCTGAAAGGGCGGCAGATAACAGCACAGGGTGCAGTGAACTCTAGGCCTTGGTCATTGGAGTGATCGGTGAATCGGTGATCGGTAATCGGTAGGTCGGTTGTCGCGTCTCAGGTTGTTCGATGAAGGGTTTGTAGACTTGACGGGACAGAGGGCGTTGCCCTGTATGTCGTTAACTGGACAAAATCTTTGCTCTGAAAGGGCTTCATCGGTCAACCCTGAACCTCATCAGGGCATTGCCCGTGCAAACAGATTCAACCGCTTCAGTCCTGTCCGAAGCACTTAGCGCAGGCGGGGTATTGTTTTTGGATGTGTTCTCATCACAGGGCGTTGCCTTGTGCTAAATGATTCAACCCTTTCAGGGTTGGTCTTGCGCGCAAGGAGAGGAATTATAAAAAAAAACCGTGGAATTTTATTGTTGGATATTGTGATTTCCCTCGAGCGAAGCTAACACCCCTTCCTTGAGTGAATAGGAAGAAACGCGTATCCTGCCAAACGTAAAATGTCGTAGAAGTAATTTTATCAGGCAGCACGCCACTACGATCATGTCAACGCGCATTTCGATCATACCCGGAATTTGCAATCGTTCCGCGCGGTTTTTCCTCAATAACGCTGCACTAATTTCATAAAAAGCCTCGAACGTCAGTGGAGTCTCGGGGGCATCCGCCTGGTGTGGAATGTTGTTGCGGATGCAATGGATGTCGCTGAGTGTATCAAACGTGCCCGAAGAACCAATCAGAACCGTTGGCTTGTATTGATTGATACGGTCAAAGAGGAGTCCTAATTTTTCGTTCAGATAGACATCCAACTTCTCAACTTCTGCGGGAAGTATGGGGTCGTGCCTTTGAAACTTTTCGAGGAGGCGTTGAGCGCCTATTTCAAAACTGTACTTCCAAAAGATTTCATCGTCATGGCCGATAATGAACTCCACACTGCCTCCTCCGATATCCATGATAAGAGAAGGTTCGTGGCCCATCGAAAGCGCCTTGCGGACGCCGCGATAAATATATTCAGCCTCCTCCTCACCTGAAATGATGTTGACAGCAATTCCCGTTTGTTGTTGAATCAGAGAGACAATCCTTTTTCCGTTTTTAGCATTGCGCAACGCGCTGGTCCCAAAAGCGAACACGCGAGCAACCTTCCGGTTTTCCAGGGTTGATTTAAAATTCTTCAGGGCATCCAATGCTCTTTGTGTTCCCTCAACAGTAATCAGTCCATGATTGATCCCGCCCATGCCAATTTTCACGGGCAGTCTTTGGCGAAACGTAATTTGGTATTGACCACCGTTCCATTCAGCAATCAGCAAATGAAATGTGTTGGTGCCCAGATCAATAATGGCAACTTTTTTATCCACGTTGTTTTGAATTCTTTAACGCGGTCGAAGGTACTGTTTCCCGAACAACTATAGCTATATTTGGCGACACATCCACAGTCATGGCCAAACGGAAAATTACCGCTGAAATACTGCAACATAAGTTTGACGAGCTCGAACGCAAAAACCAGGAGGCGTTGTTGGGTGGAGGTGAAAAACGGATTGAACAACAGCATGCTAAAGGTAAGCTAACCGCACGGGAAAGAATTTTGCTGTTGCTGGACGAAGATTCTTTTGAGGAGTTGGGAAAGTTCGTCATGCACCGGAGCAAAGACTTCGGCCTTGACAAAGAATACTATCTGGGTGATGGCGTGGTAACGGGGTATGGAACGGTGAATGGTCGATTGGTATACGTCTTTTCCCAGGACTTCACCGTGTTTGGCGGTTCGCTGTCCGAAACCCATGCGGAGAAAATTGTAAAGGTGATGGACCTTGCCATGAAAAATGGAGCCCCCCTGGTTGGACTTAATGACTCCGGGGGAGCCCGGATTCAGGAAGGTGTTGTGTCACTGGGTGGGTATGCGGATATTTTCTATCGAAATGTAATGGCCTCGGGTGTCATTCCCCAGATTTCAGCCGTCATGGGCCCATGCGCAGGGGGAGCGGTTTATTCTCCGGCCATGACCGATTTCATATTTATGGTGCAGGGAACTTCGTTTATGTTTGTAACCGGGCCCAACGTAGTAAAAACGGTTACGCACGAAAATGTAACGGCTGAAGAACTGGGCGGTGCTTCGGCACACAGCACGAAAAGCGGAGTCACGCATTTTGCGTGTGCGAATGAGGCCGAGTGTATTACACAGATCAAAACATTGTTGAGCTATGTGCCTCAAAATTGCGAGGATGAAGCGCCACCAGCGCCATATACTGGCGGAGATGAATTGCGACCCGGTCTGAATGAAATTATCCCGACAAATCCAAACCAGCCTTACGACATGCGCGAGGTCATCGCGGGCGTCGTTGACCAGGATAGCTTTTTTGAGGTGCACAAGGATTTTGCCGAGAATATCGTAGTAGGCTTTGCGCGATTGGCGGGAAGGAGTATTGGAATAGTCGGAAACCAGCCCGCCTCATTGGCAGGCGTTTTGGATATTCACTCCAGCGTAAAAGGCGCGCGGTTTGTGCGCTTTAGCGATTGCTTTAATATCCCGTTATTGGTCTTTGAGGATGTACCCGGATTTTTGCCCGGCACCGACCAGGAATGGAATGCGATCATCACGAATGGAGCAAAACTGCTTTATGCCTTTTCGGAGGCGACGGTTCCGCGCGTCACGGTCATCACCCGGAAGGCCTATGGCGGAGCTTATGACGTGATGAACTCCAAACACATCGGTGCCGATATAAACTATGCCTGGCCCACGGCAGAGATTGCCGTGATGGGTGCCAAGGGCGCCGCCGAAATTATCTTCAAGAAGGAAATATCGGAAGCGGCCGACCCTGAAGCGAGGCTCAATGAAAAAGTAGCGGAATACACGCGGAAGTTTGCCAATCCCTACCGTGCCGCACACCGGGGGTATATTGATGAAGTAATTTATCCGGACCAAACCCGGGAGAAGTTGATCCGGGCGTTTCAGATGTTGGAGAATAAGGTGGCGACATTGCCAAAGAAGAAACATGGGAATATTCCCTTGTAAAATCAGATGCCACAGACTCTCAATTCCA
>JBGPGZ010000109.1:0-10580 GCA_041484175.1 Cyclobacteriaceae bacterium
CTCTTCTCTATTTTATTGTCAGCCTGATCGCGGCTTACAAGGCGCGGCATGGCAAGATGTATTACTTTTTGCTTTTCGGAAAGATTGCGTATGAGACAGTGTATAAGATCAATACTGAAGAAACCACTACCGGAGATGGCCCTGTAAATAAACCTCCTTTTTAAACTCAAAGCCGCCATGCGCAAAGGATTGCTCCGGGACTTTATTCTCTTGCTCGTGATCGGGGGATTATTGCTTTTCGGAGGGTATTTCCTTGCAAGAAACATCGAATACACGGAAAAGGACTTGAGCGACAAAATATCGTATGAGCAGGAAAACAAGTTGGGGAATGTTTTTAATAGCATGGTGCTGAACCAGTATTCGGTCATCCAGGATAATGCCGCCGACACAGCCTTGCATCAAATTACCGACCGGCTGACCCAGGCCCTGGATAGTTCAGCTTATCGATACCAATTTGTTATTCTTAAGAGCGATCAGATCAACGCATTTACGCTTCCGGGAGGAAACATTTTTGTGTTCTCCGGTCTAATCGAATTGACCGAGACGCCGGAAGAACTGGCAGCCGTGCTCGCCCACGAAATTGGTCACGCAGAAAAGAGGCACGTTGTTTCAAAGTTGGTCAAGGAACTTTCCTTTACGGTTTTACTAAGCACGTTGTCCGGCGGCGACCCCGGACTGGTTGCCCAAATTCTAAAACAAATTGTTGGTAATAGTTTTGGCAGGGAGCAGGAAAATGAAGCCGACCGATTTGGTATGCGCTTACTGGAAAAGGCAAATATTTCACCTAAGAACATAGCGCGATTTTTTGAGCGACTCAATTCAAAGGATCTGGATTACGATGAAAACATGGAGATACTGATGACCCACCCGCATAACAACAAACGCATCGAAGAAGCGCGCAGATACAAAACCAAAAATAACTTTCACCCGATGCCTTTTGAAATCAATTGGAAGAATGTACGGCAATCATTAAAGGAATGACCTTATCGCAGGATATGCATGGCTGAAGGCATCATTTGAATGGAAGCCGGTAAGTAGCCAACAAATTCCCCCTCCGCTTCGATTTCAGTTGGATTTGCTGCATCCATTTCAACGTGAGGGGCCTGGTTATAGGAGATCAAGGGATCGTTGATTTTTTTTCTCGACTTCAAGGTTTGTTGGTAAATCAAAAACTTCCAAAGGGGTAAGTCACCAACAATGAAGGTGTTGAAGAGTCCATCGTCCATCAAGGCGTCTGGCGCTATATAAATGGAATTACCAAAAGACTGCCCGTTAGCGATGGCCAATACCCGGATTTTCCCTCGCCATTCCCAGGCAGGTGTTGTGCAATGAATTTCCTCGGGCCGGTGCGTAAAAAAAGTTGCTGTGATGGCTTTCCAATAGGTAAAGGCTGGCCCCAGTGCCCGATTGCTCTTTTCCAACCGTTTCACGGCGGCTGGCCCCATCCCCAAACTGCATGCATTGATGAAATGCCGGATTACTTTTTCTCCCTGTTTGCCCCGGCATGTGATCATGCCAATGTCGACTGGCTTGGGGGCATTGGCCTCAAGCAAATTGATCAATTGAGAAGCACTTGGAGAAAGCCGGCACATCCTCGCAAAATCATTTCCGGTGCCTAACGGGATCAGCCCCAGCGGAGGCATTGGATTGGGGGGGTACCGGAGGAGGCCGTTGACAACCTGGTTTAGTGTGCCATCACCTCCGGCGGCAATAATAAATTTGTAACCATCGCCAGCGGCAAGGGAAGCCAGTTCTTCGGCATGACCGACCCGTTGCGTTTCCAAAACCTTGACAGCAAATCTTTTAGCAAGCTCCGGATAAATGTCCCGGAAGAATTTTTTCTTCTTGCGCGAAATGCCATTGAGGATGATAGCAACAGCCCTGGACATTATTTACAATTCTTCTTGATGGCAGTCTTTGCCTCCGCAGATCCGAGCTCCTCTGCGCGCTTCAAGTCAAGACACGCATCATAATTATTATTCAGCAGTAGCTTTGCCAGGCCGCGTTGATAGTAAGTTTCTGCATCGTTCGGATACAGTTCAATCGAAGATGAGTAATCTTCCACTGCGCCGGCATAATTTTCTTTTTCGGTTTTACTCAACGCACGGTTGTCAAAATAAGTAGGATTGGTTGCATCAACCTCAATAGCCTTGGTGTAGTCGGCAATGGCGCCGTCATAATCCTGCATGGTGTTTTTAAGCACGCCCCTTAGATTGTAGGTCTCCGCGTCATTGCTGGCCAGTTCAATGGACTTGTTATAGTCTTCGAGGGCACCTTTTAAATCTTCGTTGGCGGTTTTCGCGAGCGCCCGATTTTCAAACTTCAGGGGATCTTTCGGATCAAGTTTAAGCGCTTGATCATAGTCGGCGACAGCTTCCTGAAAATGACCGGTGTTGTACCGGGCAACCCCGCGGTAGTTATACAAGTTTGCATCGTTCTTGTCAAACTCAATTGCTTTTGTGTAATCATCGATGGCACTAACAAACTCTCCAAGTTCGGCCTTGACTACGCCGCGATTGAAATATTTATCAGCATCTGCAGGTCCAAGTTCCAGCGCTTTGGAAAAATCAAAGTAAGCTCCCTGCAAATCATCGATGTTATACTTGGCAAAACCGCGGTTGGTGAATGCTTCGGAGGACTTCGGATCGAATTGAATGGATTTATCCAAATCGTCAATAGCTCCGTCATCATCTCCCAAATTGATTTTAGCTTCTCCCCGATAACTCAGCGCCTCGGCGAACGTCGAGTCCATCTCCACTGCAATATTGAAATCACCGATGGAGCCGTAATAATCCTGCAAGCCCAGGCGAGCACGTCCCCTCAAGGTGAAGGCTTCTTTGCTTTTTGTTGAGTTACTTTCTATGAATTGAGTGAGGTCGGTTTTGGCCCCGGCAAAGTCCTTGGCCGCGATCTTTTTTTTAGCCCCCTCCAGCAGATCAGATTGGCCAAAAGCGAACGAGGAAAGAAGGATAAAGAGGAATTGGAGTCTAGCCACCTTCATGAATTGAAATTCTTTGCACCAAGGTAGAAAGAATTTAATAGGTGATAAAGGCGGGAACCTGTAATGGCACCGGGCGGTGCAACGAATCAAGCCCGCCAGGCAGGAGGAGGCAACCGGATATTGGCAGAAGGGAGATGGAAAAACAAAGCGGGACTTGCGTCCCGCTTTTCCCCTCCACCCTAAAAAACAACCTCGTTGGAAAAAATATTTCAAAAATATCGTACCCGAATGGTTCTTCGATGAAACCGGGGCCACACCATCGTATTTTGTACCCACACATATTGATTAAGCTTGCGGCTCCACCGCCAGTGACCTCCCGCATGGCACCCAAGGGCGGCATATGCGCCCGGTGGGACCAGCATCCGACCCCGCATCACCATTTGTGCCTCGGCAGAAATTGACGAGGCGGCCACCGTCAGCAAGAGAATCCCTATAAACAGAGAAAAGGAAATGAGCTTTTTCATGGCCTTTTTCATTTATTTCATTTCTTTGACTGATGATGGTCACCGAAGTTTAACCGGATGTGAATATTTATTTCTATTTTCCAAGCTCATTTTAAAATCTCAACCTATGAAAGCAATGATTTCCAACCTGGGCCGCATCTTATATGCGGTTCCATTTATTGTCTTTGGTTTTGGCCACTTTATGAATGCGAAAATGATGTCGGGAATGGTGCCCGTTCCCGGTGGCGTCATTTGGATTTATGTGACGGGAGCGTGCCTGCTTTCCGCCGGTGTGAGCATCATTATCCAAAAGAAAGCTTCCCTTGCCTGCTTACTGCTCGGTATTCTGCTTTTATTATTCGTCTTTTCAATCCATTTGCCAAATTTGTTGAGTCATGATTCTACGCTAAAGATGATGGGCTTTTCCAATACGTTGAAAGACCTCTGTTTGGCGGGAGCTGCATTTTACATGCACGGACATCTTAGGGACTAGAAGGTTCCAGTCCATTCTTAGAAATCTTTTGTCGCAATGACTTTAGAGATGGTGGCTTTTTGCCATTGGTCAACTTTTACAAACCCGGACAAGAATAATTCGTTAGTTTGAAAACTAATCCAAAACGATGATAAAATTTCTTTTGCCTTTTGGTTTCTTGCTCATTCACGGGATTGCGGGGGGTCAGGATAAACCCCTTGAAATGAAAATGGATTTTGAGGAATATGATCCACCGTCCACGCTGGTTGTTGAGGAACACCGGTTAACCCATTCCAAATTTCCGTTTATTGATATTCACAATCACCAGGGCAACATGAATACGGCAGACTTGACTGACCTGGTGAACGACATGGACAAGTTAAACATGAAGGTGATGGTGAACCTCAGTGGCCGCGGGTTCAGGGGCGGTTCTGACCACCTTGAGAAATCCCTTTTAAACATAAGAAAACAGTACCCTAACCGGTTTATTCTTTTTACCAATATCGATATTGAAGGAATTGATGACCCTGGGTGGACAGCGAAGACGGTTCATCAAATTACCGAAGATGTGAAGCAGGGCGCCAAAGGCCTCAAGATCTATAAGAATCTTGGGATGTTTAGCAGGGATAGAGGAGGCAGGCGAATTCACATCGATGATCCGCGAATAGATCCGGTCTGGGACAAATGCGGAGAGTTGGGAATTCCGGTATTGATCCATGCTGCCGATCCAAGACCCTTCTGGCAGCCGATTGATAAAAATAATGAACGATGGCTTGAATTAAAACTTCATCCGGGTCGCCGCCATGATACCGATTCGGTAAAGTGGGAAACGCTGATAAGAGAGCAGCATGCCATGTTCAAGAAACACCCCAATACCAAATTCATCAACGCGCACCTTGGCTGGTATGGAAATGATCTTAAGAAACTTGGCCAGCTCATGGACCGCCTGCCCAATATGTACACCGAAATTGGTGCCGTTATTGCGGAACTCGGTAGGCAACCGCGTGCGGCGAAGGCATTCTTGACAAAATATCAGGATCGTGTTTTGTTTGGCAAAGACAGCTGGGTGCCGGAAGAGTACGAAACTTATTTTCGTGTGTTGGAGACCGAAGATGAATATTTCCCTTACCACAAACGCTACCACGCCTTTTGGAGGATGTATGGCATCGGTTTACCGGATGAGATTCTGAAAAAGATTTATTACAAAAATGCAATGCTGCTGCTGCCCGGCGTTGACAAGAGTTTATTTCCGAAATAGGATACTGCAAAACAGCGGCCGGTAGTTTGCTATGAAGTGCTTAGCATGCTTGCCTCTTTTGATTCCAGGTAGGAAACGCCACACAAGAACTGATCTACAGCCCGGGCAGCCTCTCTTCCTTCGCTGATTGCCCACACGACCAGGGACTGGCCGCGACGCATGTCTCCGGCGGAGAAAATACCTTCAACGGATGTTTGATACTGACTGCATTTTACATTCCCCCGTTCGTCGTACTCGACGCCGAGTTGATCAAGCAAACCTTGATGCTGGGGGTTCAAAAACCCGAGGGCCAGTAAGGCGAGTTCGCAGGGTATGACCCTTTCAGAGCCGGGGATTTCGGAAAACGATGGTCCCTTGCCGTTCTGGGAGTTTTTCCATTCAATCTCACAAACTTTCAGTCCTTGGAGGTTCCCGGCTTCATCTCCGACAAATTCCTTGGTTACGATCGACCAATGCCGTTCGCAGCCTTCTTCGTGCGAAGAGGATGTGCGGAGGATCATCGGCCAGTCGGGCCATGGCATCGCGGGGGTCCGGTCAAGCGGCGGCTTGGTTAAAATTTCAATCTGCGTTACTGATTTTGCATGGTGACGGTTGGAAGTTCCTACACAATCCGACCCGGTATCTCCGCCACCGATAACGACTACATTTTTGTCCGTTGCCAAAATGTCTTCCACCATCACTTTCTTTTCGCTGACCCTGCGATTTTGCTGGGTGAGAAAGTCCATGGCAAAATGAATGCCCTTCAAAGCCCTTCCTGGAATTGGCAAGTCGCGCGGGATGGTGGCCCCACCGCAAAGAACGATCGCATCATACTCTTCCCGAAGTTGTTGAATGGGAATACTGACGCCTACGTTCGCGCCGGTGACAAACCTGATGCCCTCTTCTTCCATTAGTTTGATCCTGCGTACCACGACTTGTTTTTCCAATTTGAAATCAGGTATTCCGTAGCGCAAAAGCCCCCCAATTTCATCGTCGCGTTCATAGACAGTGACCCCATTCCCGGCGAGGTTCAGCTGAGCAGCGGCTGCCAGGCCAGCAGGCCCGGAGCCTACAACCGCCACTTTCTTGCCGGTTCGAGCGGTTGGGGTGCGAGGCTTTACGGTGCCGTTCTCAAAGGCTTTTTCGATGATCGACTTCTCAATATACTCAATGGTAACCGGGGGCTTGTTGATGCCCAGCACGCACGACGCTTCACAGGGAGCAGGACATATGCGCCCCGTGAATTCCGGAAAGTTATTGGTGGAGATTAGGATTTCATAGGCGAGCTTCCAGTTCTGCTGATAGACAGCGTCGTTAAATTCCGGGATTATATTGCCAAGCGGGCAACCCTGGTGGCAGAACGGTGTGCCGCAATCCATGCATCGGGTGGCCTGCCTGATGGTGATCGTTTCGTCCAATGATGCATCCACCTCCTTGTAATCGTTGATACGTTCTAAGGGGTCTCTTTTTTTCGGGAGCTCGCGCCCAAATTCCAAAAATCCGTTCGGCTTCGACATACTTACTTAATACATATTGTTTTATTGCACCTCTCCTCGTCAGAGGGGCGACCGCCTCGTGACGCGGGTGTCTTAAATTTTGACTGTTATTTTTTCCAATTCCGATTTCCTCTTCTCCAGCACCACCTTGTAATCGATTGGCATGACTTTCACAAATTTCGAAAATGACGTTGACCAACTGTTTAACATCTTTTCAGCCAAATCACTTCCGGTGAGATGGAAATGGCGTTCAATCATCTTCCTTAGTAATTGCTCGTCTTCGTCCTCCAGCGTATCCAGCAATACCATCTCCATATTGCAGTTTTTTGGAAAGGTCTTATTGCCATCGAAGACGAATGCGATCCCGCCGCTCATACCCGCAGCGAAGTTTCTTCCGGTTTCGCCAAGGATTACGACGATTCCACCGGTCATGTATTCACAACCGTGGTCACCCACTCCTTCTACTACGACTTTTACTCCTGAATTCCGGACCGCAAAACGCTCTCCGGCCAATCCGCGGATGTACGATTCGCCGGAAGTTGCTCCATAAAAAGCAACGTTCCCAACGATGATATTCTTCGAGGGATCGTATCTGATCCTTTTTTCGGGATACAAAATCAATTGAGCGCCCGAAAGGCCTTTCCCAAAATAATCGTTCGCCTCACCTTCGAGTTCAAAAGCGAGTCCATGGGCCGCGAACGCAGCGAAACTTTGCCCCGCGGAACCCTTGAATTTATAATGGATGGTTCCATCAGGAAGGCCCTTCCCCGAAAAAGCTTTTGAAACCTCATGGGACAACATGGTGCCTACCGCCCGATTCTGGTTGGTAATGGTGAAGCTTCCCGTAACCGGTTCTGCTTTTTCAATAGCATCTTTTGCCGACGCGATCAATTTGCGATCCAGCACATCGTTGATTCCATGATCCTGCTCCTCCTGCTTGAACATCGCCGTATCCAGGCTCATCGGCTCCTTGAAGAGAACGGGTGAGAGGTCGATGTTCTCGTATTTCCAGTAGTCCTCCAATTCCCGCATTTCCAGCCGGTCTACCTGTCCTACCATTTCATTCACCGTACGGAAGCCAAGCTCAGCCATGATCTCGCGAAGCTCCTCAGCTAAAAAATGGAAAAGATTCACAACATATTCCGGTTTGCCGGTAAAGAGCGCGCGAAGTTCCTTGTTCTGTGTAGCCACACCAACGGGGCACGTATTCAAATGACATTTGCGCATCATGATGCACCCCGTAGTGACGAGCGCCGCAGTAGCGACACCCCACTCTTCGGCACCCAGCAAGGCCGCGATGGCGAGATCACGACCCGTCCGGATTTGTCCATCGGTTTGAACCACAATTCGGCCGCGAAGTTTATTTCTGACAAGGGTTTGATGCGTTTCCGCGAGTCCCAGCTCCCATGGCAACCCCGCATGACGTATGGAGCTGATCGGAGATGCGCCCGTGCCGCCGTCGTGGCCGGAGATTAACACAACATCCGCGTGCGCTTTTGCGACCCCGGACGCAATCGTCCCCACACCCGCTTCGGAAACAAGCTTAACGCTGACTCGCGCATCACGGTTGGCATTTTTTAGGTCGAAGATAAGCTGGGCCAGATCTTCGATTGAATAAATATCGTGATGGGGCGGGGGAGAAATCAGGCCTACGCCCGGCGTTGAATGACGCACACGTCCGATCCATTCGTCAACTTTATGACCCGGCAGCTGGCCACCCTCGCCGGGCTTGGCGCCCTGTGCCATTTTGATTTGAAGTTCGCTCGCATTGCTGAGATAATAACTGGTTACACCGAAACGCCCGGAGGCAACCTGCTTGATCGCAGAATTTTCCCAGTCGCCATTTTCTTTGCGGAGAAAGCGCACTTCGTCTTCACCTCCTTCGCCACAATTGCTCTTGCCGCCAATGCGGTTCATCGCAATAGCCAAAGTACTGTGGGCTTCGTGTGAAATCGAACCAAAAGACATGGCGCCCGTGGCAAAGCGCCTAAAAATATTTTCCTTTGGTTCCACCTCGGTCAAGGGAATGGATTTTCCTTTGCGGAATTTCAGCAAGCTCCGGAGCGTAATCGCCTTTTCGCTTTGATCGTTGATCAGCGATGAATACTTTTTAAAAAGTTTATAATCGCTGGTCCTGGTGGATTGCTGCAACCAATGGATTGTTTGCGGGTTGAACAAGTGAGCTTCCCCGCGTTGCTTCCATTGATAAACGCCGCCGACTTCAAGTTTTGGACTGGGGTTCGCAGTTTTGGGATAAGCAAGTCTGTGCTTGACCAACGCCTCTTCTGCAATACCATCGAGCGTCAAACCCCCGATTCTTGAAACGGTCCCCGTAAAATAGTCATCCACTACTTTCTGGCTTAGGCCCAGCGCCTCAAATATTTGTGCCCCGTGATACGACTGCAGCGTGGAGATGCCCATTTTGCTCATGATTTTCAGCAACTCACCCGATACCGCCTTTTTGTAATTGTAAATCGCTTTCTCTTCAATCAACCCTTCCTTGAGTTGATTGTTCCTGATCATTTCGTGGATGGTTTGAAGGACCAGATATGGATTGATCCCCGATGCTCCATACCCGATCAGCGTGGCATAGTGATGCGTTTCCCAGACATCCCCAGCCTCAATCAGCAACCCGACCTTGCCGCGAAGTCCTTTGCGGATCAGATCGTGGTGCACGGCCGCTGTTACCAGCAGGGAAGGAATTTGCGCATGCCCGCTGTCAAAACTTCTATCGGAGAGAATAATAATCGTAAAACCATCTTCGATCGCATCGGTCACGTACTGACAAATGCGGTTCAATCCTTTTTCAAGCGACCCCGGTTGGCCATCGGCCTTGAAGTATGTGTAAATCGTTTTGGTTTGCAGATGACGATGGTCGATATACCGGATCTTCTCCAACTCGTTGTTGGAAAGAATCGGCGTCTGCAATTCAAGGGTGATGCAATGTTCCGGCGTTTCCTCCAGCAAATTGAGCGAGCCCCCGACGTGCGACGACAGTGACATTACCAACCGTTCGCGAATGGAATCGATCGGAGGATTGGTAACCTGGGCGAAAAGTTGTTTAAAATAACTCGAAAGGTGCTGTGCTTGTTTAGAAAGCACGGCAATCGGAATGTCATTGCCCATCGAGCCAAGTGCTTCTTTTCCTGTTTCGCACATCTGCGAAATGATGATGCGCAAATCTTCGGATGTATATCCAAAGGAAATCTGACGTTTCAGGAATGTAACAGGATCATACTTATGGAAACTTCCGCCCGGCTCAGGCAAATCCTGCAAGCGCACCTTATTTTCCTTGAGCCATTGGCCGTAGGGTTGGCGCGTGCAAATGTCTTTCTTTAGTTCTTCATCACTGATGATCCGTCCTTGTTGCAGATCAACAATGAACATTTTCCCGGGTTGCAACCGTCCTTTCGTGACAACCTTGGCAGGGTCTACATCGAGTACACCCACTTCTGAGGCCATGATCACCAGGTCATCTTCGGTAACCACAAAACGCGAAGGGCGAAGTCCGTTACGGTCAAGCGTGGCGCCAACAATTTTTCCATCGGTAAACGTAATCGAAGCCGGGCCGTCCCAGGGTTCCATCAGGTCGGCATGGTATTCATAAAAATCTTTTTTCTCTTGACCCATGTGCTCATTGCCATCCCATGCTTCGGGAATCAGCATCATCATCACATGCGGCAACGAACGGCCTGCATGAACCAGTAGTTCAATCGTGTTGTCAAGATTAGATGAGTCCGACTGGGCGGGGTTGCAGGTCGGGAGAATCATATCCAGCTCCTCGCGGGTGAAATAAGGGGACGCAAAAAAAGCTTCTTTCGACTTCAACCAGTTAATATTTCCCTGGACCGTGTTGATTTCGCCATTATGGGCGATAAACCTGAACGGCTGCGACAAACGCCAGGAAGGGAATGTATTGGTGGAAAAGCGC
>JBGPGZ010000110.1:0-10511 GCA_041484175.1 Cyclobacteriaceae bacterium
ATCAATATGGAAGGATCAATTTGCACAGCCTCAATGATCAATCCATTGACATAGCCCGCCGCTGCATCTCCCGATTTAGTTACATCAATGGTCACTTCACCTGCACCGTTGGTGACAACATTGTTGATCACCGCCAGATTGGAAATGTTGTTCTGTACAGCCACCGAGGAAGATTTAGCCCCGATCGTGAAGATGGTACTTCCATTGTTGCCCAGGGCAGTGTAACTCGAACTGGCAATGAACTTAAAATTATACTTGTTATTGATGCTCAATCCCGACACTCTCATACGAACGGTGGCCGCGGTATTGTACGCACCAAACCAATAGTATTCCTTCAGGACCGCATCCGGAGCTACACCGGAATTGTTGCCAGTTTGTGCACCCTGATCGTAAACGCCGCCAAAGGCTGTCTGCAGCGTCAGCGTTACGGCGCGATTAACATTCGTCTCGTCCCTGAGATCGGCAAACACGTCGTTTGCGGCCGGAACCTTTGCCGTGTTATTCCAGGGCGAAGGAGCATTTGAATTTTGGCTAAAGTTCACCAGGATCCGGTATAAGGTATTCTCACTGACAGTCACATTCACTTGTTGCGTAGAGATGGCGCCAAGCGTATCGGTTGCCGTCACGGTGAACGAATAATTACCCAGATCCTTTAGCAACGGATTTGCGACCACGTTACCTGAAGTTGGACCGGTAGGCGAATATGTTGCAAAGCCCGGAAGCCCTGCTACGGCCAATGTGAATTTATTCTTTGGCGGATCCACCGCTGTGATCGTCGTTGTAGTTGCGTTATTGGTAGTCCAGTTCAAGCTGCCGGAAATGGTAATCCTGGGCGCAAGATTCGGAAGTAACAGAGAATCCAGATTGGAGTCTGCCTGGCCGTTGTCATTAAATGCAGTCGTTTTATAGAAGTATTTCTTTCCTTCGGAAATAGCTGCGTCGGAATATTGCGTGGAGTTCACTGGCAATGCGGATCCATTAATCTTTACGAAAGGTCCGTTCTTGCTTTCTGACCGGTAAACATCGTAACCCTTCTCATTAAAAGGAGCATCAATCCAGGTTAGCTTAACAGTATTGTCGGTATTCAAAGAAGCATCCAGGTTGCGCGGGGCCGCAGGTCCCGTTCCATTTTGATAAAGCGACTCAATTACAAACGCATTCAGGAAACCTGCCGGAGAAGTTCCAAACTTGCTCATCGTAAATGTTACGCTGCTATCGGAGGCAGGGGTCACATTATTAATGACAGCCAGATTCTGGCTATTGCCCTGGACATTCAGCGTGACGGAATTAGCACCGATCGTATAGATCGTACTTCCGTTATCGCCCGCACCGGTCCATATACTGCTTCCCAGGAAACTAAAATTATAATTCCTGGTCGGATCTAAACCCCGGACCCTCACATCGACGGTGTTTGGTAACCCGAATATTCCAAAATAGTAGTAGTCGTGGATAACGTTATCTGGGAATACCCCGGAATTATTTCCGGTGATCGCACCATCGGTCCACGTACTCCATGTCGGGAAGGTAACTCCAACCTTGGTCGTGTTGCCTGCATTGTCTTTCAGGGCGTTGGTAGTTGCTCCGGTTAGATTATTCCATGGTGCGCCGGCTGAGTTTCCATAAACCGCATTAAGAGAGATTTTTACATTGGGGTCCTTATCGGTAACGATAATGGAAAAATTCTGGGTCGCCTCAACCCCCAATTGATCTTTTGCTTTTACTACAACAGGATAGGTGCCCGAATTTGTATACCCCGGAGATGCAACCACGGATCCGATACCGTTAGATACCGAAAACTGGGCAAAGGAAGGAAGTCCTGTAACGGTCCAAACCAGATTGGCGGCGCCAAAGTCAGAAGTTGCGGAGATGATTGCCGTACCGCTCGAACCTTCGGCGACCGTCAGGTTACCGATTGGCAGAATGGTCGGCGGGTTCTTATCCGTCACCGTCAAAGTGAACTTAGTGCTGTCGGATCCTCCATGTTGATCAGTAACTACAATGGTCACGTTCGGATATACTCCGATGTTGCTGACCGAAGGCGTTAAGGTCAGTGTGCCGCTTCCATCACTTTGATCCGTAAACGTTGCAAATGTGGGCGGGAGATTGAGACCGGCAAGATGCAAGGGTTCCTGATCTGCATCCGTTGACAAAACACTGAGTTGTGTTTGGACGCCCGTCTTGATAATCTGACTGTTGAGCTTGGTGATGACAGGTTTCGAGTTGAGTGTCTTGGCCGAAGCCTGATTTGAGCTTGAGTTTCCGCCTGCGTTGACAGCACGGACCTGATAGTAGTAGGTTAGGTTTGCGAGCAATCCATTGTCTGTAAAATTGGACGTGTTGGCCGGCAGCGTCTTATAAAAGACGAGATTGGCCGGTGTGGTGGCGCGCAAGACCTGGAACGAAGTTTCATCGATGCTATTGTCAGACCACGTAAGCTGAATTGAATTGGGGCTGGCTGCAGTAGCTACCAGGTTACTGGGCGAAGCAGGCGTGGCGGGCAAAGCAAACGTTTTAGCATTTACTTCCGTGTCACCAATCGAGGTTGCCGGCACTGGTTGTTTTACGATACCTGGACCTTGATAGCTGGTCGTCAACGCGATATTTGCAGTCGTTCCCTTTCTATAGTTAACGGCAATGGCGTGCAATCCCGCGGTAAGAGTGCGGGTCCCATTACGCTCGGTTATGTTGCTCTGCGTAAAATCATTATTAACCACCAAGGTGCCGTCAATGTACAAGTTGCTCCCGTCACTGGAAGCCGTGTAGAATGTATAGGATCCTGCGGTGGGTATCCGGATCGTACCTTGCCATTTGAAACCAAAGTTCGTATTGCGATCGCGGGCGCTTAAATCAAAGTAGGCAGAAGTACCCACTTTCTTTGGAGCGAAATTATCCAATTGCGCAATCGAAGTCACGGTTTGCTCATAATATTGATAAGTGAGACCATGGAGTAATTCGGTCGAAAAGCCCGATTGTCCATTCGTTCCGACAGCCTGTATGCGGTAAAAATATTGGGTAAATGGAAGCAGATTTACATCTGAATAGCTGGTGGTGTTGGCTGGTATGGTAGCCACCACGCTATAAGGACCGCCATTGGATGTTGCCCGGTGGAGTTGAAATCCTGTTTCATTGGTGCTGTTATCGACCCAGGTAAGATTTATCCGATCATAAGAAGCTGCTGTTGCCGTCAATTGAGTTGGGGCTGCAGGAGGCGTCGCATATTGGTAACCGGCCTTGAAGGCGCTGTTGGGTATCAACTGGCGCGAACCAATGCCGGTTGGCGTGTTGCTCCAGTAAAGGTTCATCGAAAAACTACCCGTATTTTGAAAATAAGTTATTACAATGGGATAATTCCCAGGGGCAGAAAAATTCTTGGTTCCACTGCGAAACTGTGCGCTGTGACTTCCATCGTTGTTGACAAGCAGGTTGGTCTCGTTGTACGTCCCGAAATATACCTTGCTTCCATCCGCTGAACTGGTCTCAAATGTGTAATTACCAGCCACCGTAATATTGATGATCCCTTCCCAATACAAAGCAAAATTCGTGTCTCTGTTGCGAACAGTGATATCAATATTGGGCGTGTTGCCCAGCTTTATCGGGGTAAGTGTATTGAAGTTGGGCAGTGAAGTCCAGGATCCTTCATAGTACTTATAGTTAAGACCTGCCGATACGGCTGCTTGCGTTACCTGGTTGCTCTCCGGTGACAGATTACCCGTAAAGTCACGAGCCCTTACGGTAAAATTGTAGACTTGATTTTCAATCAAATTGTAAACAGTTGCCGAAGTGCCGGTCACGGCCAACGCCTTCTGTCCGTTTTTATAAATGTCATAGCGATAAATACCAACATCGTCTGTTGACGCAAGCCAACTAAGTGAAACCGAACTCGTGCTGGTTCCAACCACCTGCAAGCCCTGAGGCGAGGTAGGAGCTACCGCATCTACTTGCGTCACAACAGGAAGGACAGCAGAAACCGGACCCGCGGAAGTTTGATTGACTGGTCGAACCAGGTAGTAGTAGGTTGTATTGGGCAACAAATTTGAATCGTTATACCCATCAACATCGGCGGCGTTGATAGCGATCAATGTAAAGGGACCCGTAGCACTTGTTGATCTGTATATTTCAAAACCTGTTTCGTTGAATTGAGGTGTGGGGTTATCCGTCCAATTCAGTGAAAGCGCTGTTTGGGAAGTTGCAAATCCCATTAACCCATTGATAGCCTCTGGTTTGCTGGGACCATTGGCATCGATCACTGTAAAGACCGGTGATGGAATACTGGAGCAGCCATTTATTTCCTTTACCACGGCGGTGTAATTTCCAACGGTGGCACCGGTGAAAATCTGTGTTGTTCCAACGATCGCATTCTGCGCATTGCGCCAGGTATACGTCTCATAACCATCGGGGAGCGTAAGAGATGTGCTCGTGCTGCCATCTGGGGCCGGTAAGACCTTGCTTTTAAGTCCGCTGATTTGGATAGCCGGGGTATTGGTGGGCGGCTTTTGACCGACTGCTACGGGATCGGACCATTCCGTCCATACTCCGCGGGTTAACAGCCTTCCCGTATAGGATCCGAAGCTTGTTGCCACAAGCTGATTGCTTGTTGCACCTGCGATGAGAACTCCATCTTTTCTCCATTCATAAGCCGTAAATCCAGGGGTGAAACCCATGGTCACGCTGATCGGATCACCCGGGCAAATAAGATTTTTCTTAAATAAGACACCAATTTCATTCTTCTTTCGGGCCAGGAACCAGGGAAAGAAATCCGGTCTTGAATACATAAAATTCCATGTGCCATGACCTACTCCCTGCAATAAGAAGTACTCAAGATTTCCACCATGCGAATTATACCAATCTACAATAGTTTGTGTCCAGCTTGGGGCAGGGTTTACATCCAACGAACCCTGTGCCTGACGGATCGGGTTGAACAAAAGCTTGGTATCTTTGGATGCCTCCCATGATGCAGACATTGGAAACACTCCGGCCACCATGGTCGGGTTCTTAACAAAAAAATCCCACGTCCACGCACCGCCGTTGGAGAGACCATGTACATTGAGTCTGTTGTAATCCATGGGGAGCATGGTGTACAACTTTTCAAGAAGGATCTTCGCCTTGTCAGCGGCTACGTTTTGTGGATACAGCAAAAAGCCAGGCCAGGCGCCTGACAACACGGCATCGCGGTGGATTTGTCCACCCCATTTCAGCTGATTATTGTTGTCGGTACCAATTTCCCCAGCTCCTTGAAAGAAGAGAATGACAGGGTATTTCACGTTGGGCGGGAAACTCCACGTATTGGTTGTCTTATTATAGGTCACACCGGGGGGAGGCATCAGGCGAAACCACATATCCTGATAAATGAACGGAAGATACGGTGAGGTATCCCAGGTGGTTCCCACCTGGTTATAGCCCCATGGGCTTACTGCATTGTAATCACGATAGCCAGTAGGAAATGGCACGGATTGGGAGTACGCAAACAAGCTGCCCAGAACCAGGCAAGATGTTAAAGCCAGTAGCCTTTTCATAGATTAAAGCAGATTAAAGCAGATTAAAGCAACCAAATAAAAGCAACCAATATTGACAAGTTATCCCCGATTTTAGAGATCAATAGACCGAAAATTAAAGAGATTTGAAATCGGGAGCAAACATTACATCAAAATAATAATTTAGGGGGTAAAAACCGCGAAATGGGCTCTGAATCTAACTATTATATTACAAGAAATTTATCCACAAAGGTGGTTACCTTTTGCCGCAATGCCTTTTTATCATCTATCTTAAAGATTATCAGATAGTTAGCCTATTAAATGGGGTTTTTTGGCCTATTTCTCAATTTACTTGACTTGCTCAAGTTTTACCCCTATCAATTCCTCAATATCGAACTTCGATTTTGCATAATCCGACTCGGCAATTACCACCTGAATACCGAGGTCGCTGCGGCTGCGCTGGACCCTTGTATACTCATCATAGCTGGCATCTCCTTTCTTGAATTTTCCTTCTATTAAAATGAAATTGTAATCTTCCGCAGCCAACGCTTCCTTTCGCAGGTTGCGGATTTGCTCATTTCTTCTGTAATCGCTGTAAAGCCTTAGAATTCTTCCCCTGAGCTCTAATTTTAGCTGATTCACCTTGTCTTTGGAGAGCTTCACCTTGGCTCTCGCGGATTTCTTCAGTTTTGGCAATTCAAAGAAAGTGGAAAGCGGCAGGTTGAGGGAAAAATTGTACCTCGGATAGAACAAATTATTGGGCGTGCTTGAATCTCCCCCCGTGAACTTCTTGATCGTGAATTCATTCAGGTTTCCCTGGGCGCCCAACAACCCTGTCCATCTTGCACTGACGGCCTGTAAATCATAAGTTGACGACATTACTTCATCCTGCACCATATGACTCGCCGGGTTGTTCTTCCAGGCTAGCCGCACGAGCTTTTCTTCAAACAGGTCGGTGTATACTCCATCGGGCAAAATAATCTTATCATAATCCACATCTTGTGCCATTCCTAAAACCGGAATGAGGACTACCATGAGTGCAATTGTCTTCTTAATTTTTTCCATGTTACAAGGTTTTACGGATGATTATGACGGCAATTCTTACTTTTAGCGTCTCAAATTTCAAGAAATTTAACGGATTATCGTGATAGCTCAAATTCAGGAACTCCTTTCCAGCTTGCCGAACCGGCTCAGAAGAGTTACCACCGGATCGAATTTCATACCGGAAATTGACGGGCTCCGCTTTTTGGCAATTTTCCCGGTCGTCTTTCAACATTTTAGCGAACGCCTCCTGGTAATCAACCCTCCCATTCAGGGTAACGAAAAATCGTTCGCAGGAATTATGTCTCACGGGCATATTGGGGTATACATCTTTTTCGCCGTCAGTGGTTTCATTTTATCATTACCCTTTGCGCGGCAAGTCGTGTTTGCAGAAAAAAAAGTCTCTTTGGGAAACTACTACCTGCGCCGGGTTACCCGGCTGGAGCCTCCTTATTTAATTAGCATGACGGGCTTTTTCTTAATGCTGATATTTATCCAACATCAGGCTTTCAAAGACCTTGTTCCTCATTACCTCGCCAGCGTTTTTTATGTTCACCGGATTTTTTACAATACGTGGACACCCATCAACCCCCCTGCCTGGACCCTGGAGGTTGAAGTGCAGTTTTATCTATTGGCTCCCTTTCTGGCGTTAGGATATTTTTCCATTGCCCGCCGTTGGGTTCGCCGGTCTCTTCTAATCTCCCTTATCCTATTGAAAATAATATTGACCAACAGCACAACCTTGTTTGACCCTTTTTATCTGACGTTGGTTTATCTGTTCGAATTTTTTCTTGTTGGTGTCCTCATGGCTGACGTTTTCCTGACTGACTGGAAATCGATGCCAAAGAAGAGCAGGTTGTTTGATTGGCTTACGGGTCTGAGCATCATCGTGCTGTTCTCCTCCTGGACGTGGGAAAAGAATTTGTCCTGGAAATTTATTTTTATCGCGGCCTTGTTTATGACTGTGTATGGAGCGTTCAGAAGCGTTCAGGTAAATAAATTATTGAAAAACGCATGGATCACGGCCCTGGGCGGAATGTGTTATACCATTTATCTCCTGCACCTGGGGTTTATCGAATTCTTTATCTCGATTTACAAAAAAATGATACCGGGTGGTTCTTACTTGTTCAACTATGTAGTCGGGTTCCTGCTTTGCCTGCCCGTCTTGCTTCTGGTTTGCATCGCATTTTTTCTCCTCATCGAGAAACCTTGCATGGATCCGCATTGGCCATCAAAATTAAAGGTGTGGCTAAGAGCCAGAATGAATTGACGGCCCCGCTATGCCATCGTTCGTTTATGATTTCACTTTCAATTCCCTGGTTTCATCATCCATCGCTTTGATCCTGGCAATAAAGCCGGCCATAAATGAGAAGAGGAGCGCCAAGACCGGTGCCCGAAAACACTCCTGAGGATATTGCGCAATAATCATCATGAAAAAAGCAGTGAGTGGAACGAGCAGTAGTTCTTTTAGTTCCTTGTCTTTCACCGTGAAATAGGCATTGATTCCGTAACCCAATATCGTTGCAAGGATGACACACCAGATAAACAACCCTACCCAGCCTGTCTCGATTCCGATCTTCACCAATTCTGAGTCTGGTGGAAAAGTACCGATGAATGAATCGGGCGAATATTTTACGCCAAGATCTCCCGTACTGCCAAGTCCGAAACCAAGGGGTGTTCTTTGAATATAGGCACGTATTGTATTTTGATTTTGGAGTCGCACATTCATCGAAGCATCCTCGCTCATTTGAAACGCGGTGAGCATAATAAAAAGAGACTGGCTTGAGATCGGTCTGAAAATGAAGGCAAGCCCCAGGGCACCGACGAAGGCAAGCGTAATAAAAACCCTTTTCCACAACGTAATGGCCGCAACGATCACAACGCCCAAGGGCAGCATGATGGTGGCTGTACGCGACCCACTGAACACCATCGCCCAAAAGAGTGTGACCATCACGACGGCTAAGATAATTCTCTTTGTCAACGAAAGGTTGCTCAAGAACATCATCACAAAACAAGCGATGCCGGTGTAGGCCATGACCAGACCAAACTCGGTGGGACCGTTGAAGAATGAGAACTTTCGCATATGCCCCCAGGTAAATAGTAAATTGTATCGATTTTCATCATAGCTCGCCCAGGCGAGGTCGTGCGAAGGCAGCCCTACAAATTCCTGATAGAGTCCATACAAGGCGGCCATCAGTCCAAAGAAAACCCACCATTTGAAGAAAAAGTAAATATCCTTTTTAGATTGAACTGCCGAGTAGGCGACAAAAAAAGCAATGGCTGCCGTGATACTGCCACGAAGCGCAAAAATACCCGCTATCCTTGAGGTGGCATTGGGATTCAGCAACTCGACGAAATTAAGCGCCAGCCAAACGAGCATCAAAATGCCTGGCCAATTTTTCCAGCCCGAAAACCGGCCTTTGATGATCAGGGTAAATACGAGCAATCCATTAATGCCCTCAATGACAGTGCCAACGGGTACATCACCCAGGTAAAACACCTTGATCAGGAGTGGCAGAAGAAAGACCCCCGCCAGCATGATTACCAGGCTGTACTGCGGATGCGTGTAGGTAAGATAGAAAGTACAGATTGCGAGGATCAATCCAATGACTACCACATTGACAACCACACCCACCAGGGCCCCCAGGACGGCACACACACAACAGGCCAATATGAGTGTTATGACCAGCCATTTTTGATTTCGAAGGAAAGAGGTATTATTCTCCATGCTTACCCAAATACAATTTTGAAAAAGAAAAACAAGCTGATAAGAGCACCCGAAACAATGAGCGCGATTTTATGGACTTTTTCCAGGGAGATCTTTTGGCGTCCTTGTGCTTTCATTTTCGTGGCTTTTCTATGACTTCAACAATCAGATCCGCGTTATTCTTCCAGCTATGGGTCCTGGCAAATGCCTGCCTTGCAAGGGCTTTTTCATCCGTATTTTCCTCGATGGCCTGCGCTATTAAACGTACATAATCCTCTACATTGTTCCCAAGATAAACATGATCCTGAAAAGTCTTCATGGCGTCTGTCCTGGTGGCCACCACTGGAACACCGGTGGCAAGGTATTCATCAACTTTTCGGGGATAGTTGCCGATCGTGATTTCGTTCAGTTTTTGCGGGTTGATGACCACATTAAAACCGTAGAGGTAGGCCGGCAGATCGGCAAATTCCTTTAAGCCTGTAAAAAAAACATTTTGCATTTGATGCAGTTCACTTTGTTCAAAAGTTGCATCTTCTTTGCCGACCAGCACCAGGCTAACATCGGGCATTTGCTTTGCCAGTGATACCATCAGCGCGATGTCCAACCGCTCGGCATTGAGTGCGCCGATATAGCCAATCACCGGGCGCGGAATACCCGCAAGCATCTTTTCAATTTTTCCTTTGTCAGGTCGTTCCAAAAATTGGGTAACATCACAACCCTGCCCGACATAATGACTCTCCGGATTGAATGCCTTTGCCCGCTCGGCCAGGTATTCAGAATTGGCAACCACCGCGTCTACCTGTCTGATCAGGCCGGGTTCCAGGCGGCCCGCATGTAATTTCCAATATGCCATGGCCGGGAGATTATCGCGGAGATAATAAATATATTTTTGAGGTGACAGCCATTGTCGCAGGTAGAGTCCGTTGTAAATATCATTGTCATTCAGCAAGATGTAATCACTGAAGCCTGCGGCGGTCACCGCTTTTTGAATGGCCCTTGCGAAGCGTTTATTATTTATCTTATTGATCAGATCGAATAAAAAATTACTTTTCAACTGGTTCACGGATTCTAAAATCTCGTCGGGGATATAATGCCATACATTCTGCGCCACCTCCTGAAGAAGTTTTCCCGATTTTATTCGCAATTCTGCCTGAGCTACCAGTGGTTTTCTTTTCATCAACCAGCGCTCCTTTCGTTTCAACGGAACGTCCACATACAAGACCTTGCGGCTTTTGGAAAACTCCAAACTAAGGTCTTTAATATTGCATCCATAGTCGATGTTCCATGGTGAG
>JBGPGZ010000111.1:0-10489 GCA_041484175.1 Cyclobacteriaceae bacterium
AATACGGTGAAAGCTCGAATCCAAGCGCGTTGCCGTGGGATGTGATTAAGAGTACTCCTTTCCAGAAAGCATCCGACGTAACTGACAAGACAATCGTAGGGCTCAATAAATCCTACCAGGACCGGATGAAATTTGATGCCAATCTGAAGAAATACATCAACGAGACAGAAGATCTCAAAAAGAACCTGGAACAAACCAAGGTCTCCCTCAACGAATCAAAACGCAAAGAAGAAATGGCAGAGGCCGAAAAGAAAAAGGCCCTCTATGAAAAACTCGATACCAAGATCACTTCCAAGGAAGGCCTGCCCAGCAACGACCTTCAAAGAATGGACGACGAATACCTGCGTGAAAGTTTATTGATACTCACCGAGCTGGTGACCCGCAGGATCGGATAGCGGACTGATGCGAGAAGGACATTAATGCCCGACGCATCTATCAGCCGTTTGAATGATGCCTTTCATTCGGATCCTTCGGCCTTCACCGAAAACAAGAACAAGCGTCGGCATGATTGGCAAAAAAAAAGATGCGTTTCTTTGCGTTTTTGTAATCCCGCTTAGCCCTTAAACATATTCGCTCACAAAGTTCATGAGATGGTATTTTTTTAGCTATTTTAAACAGAATTTCAGCCTTAATTTCTCCAGATTGACAGAAGAACTGATTTAAATGAGCGAAGAACTACTCAAGGCGATCGTACAACTTTTCGCCATTGTTGCGAAGGAGAGGATAACCGACGACGAGCGCTCAAACATCAAGGAATTCCTTGCCCTGCACTTAAACCAGGAGGCGATCCGCTATTACCTTCACCTGTTTGATGAGTTTTGCAAGGCGAACAGGCGCATGGCCACCGTGGATCTGGGTAATGTGGACGAGGAGACCGCTGAGTTTGTCGATGATTGGGCGCAGATCATGCAGATATCGAAAAAGGTGAACCAGGCCCTCACCATGCAACAGAAGGCGGTACTCGTTGTAAAAATCATTGAACTCGTATTTGCAGAAGGTCAAATTTCAGAACGGCAGGAAAACCTGATCTTTTATATTGGCGAAGCACTGAAAATTCCGCTGAAGGATCTGCAGGCCATGCGTGCCTTTGTCCACGGCCAGGACATTGAGGAGCTTTTGCAAAAGAACATCATGATCATTGATGAAGGCTCTGACAACATCGAGCATCCGGGGCCGCGGATCACAGCAAGAAACCTGACAGGACTGATAGCCATTCTCCGTTTGCAGGATATTGAAACTTATTTTATCAAGTATTTGGGTATTACGCCCCTCACCCTTAACGGTATTCCGCTCAAAAGCCGGAAAGTCGATGTCTTTCCCACGGGGAGCACGATCCGTGGAAGTAAGATCGAGCCCATTTACTATAGCGACATCGTTGGTAAATTCCTGGTAGAGGAAAATCAAACAGAAATATCCTTTGTTGTCGAGCATATATTTTATCATTTCAGGAGTGGGAGAGCCGGCCTCCAAAATATCAACATGGCGGAGCACGGTGGAAAGCTCATTGGTTTAATGGGTGCCAGCGGCTCGGGGAAATCTACCCTCCTCAATGTATTGAATGGTTCGGAAAAGCCGTCCAGCGGAAGGGTGTTGGTCAACGGCATCGACATTCATGAACATCCGGAGAAAATTGAAGGGGTCATCGGGTTTATTCCGCAAGACGATTTGCTTATTGAAGACCTGACTGTTTTTGAGAACCTGTATTACGCGGCCCGACTTTGTTTCGGCCATTATTCGAAACAGGAAATTGTTCAGCTGGTGGAGAAGGTACTCCTGAATTTGGGTCTTTCCGAAACCCGGGACTTAAAAGTGGGCTCGCCAATGCAAAAGATCATCAGCGGAGGACAGCGTAAAAGGCTCAACATAGGATTGGAATTACTTCGGGAACCTACGCTTCTTTTTGTGGATGAACCTACTTCTGGTCTTTCATCCCGGGATTCGGAAAACATCATGGACCTCCTGAAGGAACTGGCACTCCGCGGCAAAATGGTTTTTGTCGTGATCCATCAGCCTTCCTCGGATATTTTTAAGATGTTTGATACGCTGATCATTTTGGACGTGGGCGGTTTTCAGATTTACTATGGCAACCCGGTCGAGTCAGTCGGTTATTTTCAGGAAATCGTAAATGCCGCTTCAAAGACACCAGGAGCCTGCCCGGAATGCGGAAACATTAACCCGGAACAAGTGTTTAACATAATCGAGACACGCGTCGTCAATGAATTCGGAAGATTTACTCACACGCGCAAAATTTCGCCGGGCCAGTGGTATCAATACTTCAAACAAAAAATCAAGGTGCCAAGGGTCACTCAGGTCAAAGACCCCTTGCCGGTGGCCCAGGAGATCCCGCATTGGTTTAAGCAGCTGGCGATTTTTTCGACCCGCGATGTGCTGGCCAAGCTTGCTAACGAGCAATATGTTGTCATCAACCTGCTGCTCTCCCCGGTGTTGGCTTTGTTTATGGCTTATTTCGTAAAATATTATGACACAGTCGGTGTCGAAAGCCCGGCCTACACCTTTTATCATAACGACAATATTCCGGTCTATTTTTTTATGAGCGTGGTGGTAGCACTCTTTGTGGGGCTGATCGTCAGTGCGGAGGAATTATTCCGGGACCGGAAGATATTAAAACGCGAACGGTACCTTCATTTGAGCAGGAGCAGTTATCTCATTTCCAAGATATTGGTGCTTTTTTCCTTGTCCGCTGTTCAAACGATCACATTTGTTCTGGTGGGCAATTGGATTGTAGAAATTCCGGTTACTGAAATGCGTTACTTCCTGATCTTATTTTCCTGCTCCTGTTTTGCCAACATGCTCGGCCTGAATATCTCTTCTGCTTTTGATTCGGCCGTTACAATTTATATACTCATCCCGATTTTAATCATCCCCCAATTGCTGCTGAGCGGAGTGGTGATCAGTTTTGATAAATTCAATCCGAAGGTGGGCACGCCGAAAGGAATACCCCTGATGGGAGAGGTCATGGCTTCGCGATGGGCCTTTGAGGCCTATATGGTCACCCAGTTTAAGGACAACCCTTTCGAAAAACAGTTTTACCCTCTTGACCAGAAGCGCGCCATGGCGGAATACAAGAGGTTGTTCTATATCCCGCGCCTTGAATCCAGGTTGTCTTATGTCGTCAATAACAGGGGCCACTGGAATGACACCAATAGTACTTCCATGCTGGAAGCACTTGAACTTCTCCATACAGAACTCGGAAATGAGTTGGAAGGCGTGGGGAGGGAATTTCCTGAAATAGAAAGCCTGGCGATTGGAAAATTTGATTCTACCGTTTACCAGAAAACCTCGGCGTTTTTGAAAGTGCTGAAGAAATATTATATCCTCCGTTTCAACAATGCCGAAAATGAGCGCGAAAGATTAATGGCTCAATTGACCGACACCCCACAAAAATTGGCGGCCTTTACGCGCATGAAAATGAAGTATCAAAATGACATGGTTTCGCAGATGGTGGAGAATTCAGCGGCCCCTGTCAGGATCATAGAATGGGATGGTGAGCTTATTCAGAAAGTTTATCCAATCTATAATGAGGGTCATCGGCCCAAACACGAGTTTGATTTTACCGCTAATTTCTTTATTCCAACAAAACATTTTTTGGGGCGGACCTTTGATACCCTTTACTTCAATGTATCCATGATTTGGGTTATGACGTTGGCCCTTTATGCAGCGCTCTATTACGAATTGCTTGAAAAGTTGGTTCGCGGGATCGAAATTAGAAGAAAATATTATTGGCGGAAAATCAGATGATTTTCTTAAAAAAATAGTTTGCCATGAAAATGAATGATCGTTCTTGCTTATTCGGACTCATTTGCGTTTTGCTGGTTACCGCGTGTGGAAAAAAGGAGCGGGCCAACCATTCCATGGACGAATGGCCGGAAATGGAATCTTTCCATTCGGTGATGGCCAAAGCCTACCATCCCTTTGCAGATTCTGCCAACCTGGCGCCCTTAAAAGGCATAGCGGAAGAACTCGCGGGCGAGGCGGAAAAATGGGCCGGCGCACCGTTGCCGGAACAACTGAATAACGAGGATACGAAGTCCAGACTTGAAAAGCTCAGGGCCGACGCCCGTTCGCTTGCCGATCAGATAAAAGCAGGATCCGGCGATAAAGAAATTGGCGATGCCCTTTCCGGTCTTCACGAAAGTTTTCACACCATCATGGAAGCCTGGCAGGACAGCAAGGATCCCGACAGTAAAGATCAGGAGCATCAATGATTTTCACGCATTATGCTAAAGATCGCCCGGACTGTTAGAAACAGTGAAAGAGGATCACCCTTTGCCCTTCATTTCATTTCTACTTATCTTTCTTCGAAGTAATAGGCATTATGATATCGGAAAACAAACCCAGGGAGAAGGACAAACTTTGGTATGTCATCGCGGCCTCATCGGTCGGGACACTTATTGAGTGGTATGACTTTTATATTTTTGGAAGCCTGGCCACCATTCTGGCAAATCAGTTTTTTCCCAAGACGAATCCCACAGCAGCATTTCTTTCAACACTTGCCACCTTTGCCGCCGGTTTTATTGTCCGGCCATTCGGCGCGTTGGTGTTCGGAAGACTGGGAGATATGGTTGGACGAAAATATACTTTCCTGGTGACGCTCATACTGATGGGATTGTCGACGTTCGCCATTGGACTCATCCCTGGTTATGATCGAATCGGGATCTTTGCGCCTTTGCTTGTGCTGACCTTGCGCCTGATCCAGGGACTTGCCCTGGGAGGAGAATATGGAGGGGCGGCAACCTATGTGGCCGAGCATGCACCGCCGGGCAAACGTGGATTCTATACCAGCTTTATTCAAACAACGGCTACCCTCGGGCTCTTTGTTTCGCTGGGCGTAATCCTTGCGGTAAGGCAGTGGATTGGCGTTGAAGCATTTGCGGACTGGGGGTGGAGAATTCCTTTCCTGCTTTCCGCCATCCTCGTTGGATTTTCCATTTATATCCGATTGCGGATGCAGGAATCACCATTGTTCTCGAAGATCCAGGCTGAAGGAACAACTTCCAGGAACCCGATTAAGGACAGCTTTGGAAATCCGGAGAATCTGAAACTCGTCTTGCTGGCGCTCTTTGGGGCCACCGCCGGGCAAGGCGTTGTTTGGTATACCGGGCAGTTTTACGCGCTTTCGTTTATCCAAAAAACGTGTAACGTAGAGTTTGTACAATCAAATTACATCATTGCCATTTCCCTGGTAATCGCGACGCCCTTGTTTATCGTTTTCGGCGCATTGTCAGACCGGATCGGAAGAAAATTCATTATGATGACCGGTCTCCTGCTCGCTGTCGTTTTGTATCAGCCGATCTACCGGAAAATGTTTTCGTTGACGGATATCACTATTAAAAAAGAGCTGACTGAATCCAAAATCATTTCAAAATCCACCAGCGTGGGTCCCAACGGTGATACCATTCAGACGATCAAAGTGCAAAGGGAATTTAGTGATCAAAGCATCTTTGCTGAAACGACAAAGCAGATTCACGTGCATGAGCCTTCGGGTGAAAACCCCAAACCCGAAATAAAAAAGGAAGTAACGCTTGGGGGGAATAACTACTGGATGATGATCAGCTTGATTGTCATTCAGGTTATTTTGGTGACGATGGTATATGGCCCCATAGCAGCCTTTCTCGTGGAGTTATTTCCGACACGCATTCGTTACACCTCCATGTCGCTGCCGTACCATATCGGCAATGGCATCTTCGGTGGGCTCACTCCGTTTATTGCAACCAGTTTATATGAATTGAGCAAGACTGAATCCAATCCGGCCGGTAATCCTTTTGCCGGGTTGTGGTACCCCATCGGGGTTGCAGCCATCTGTTTTGTTATTGGAATGATCTTCCTGAAGAATAAAAATAGCGATGTGACAGCAAATCGGTGACCGGTAGTCGGTGATCGGTGACCGGTGACCGGTGATCGGTAGTCGGTGGTCGGGAAGTGAAACTTGAGACCTGAAACAATTTAGATGCAACTTTGTAAACGAATCGACATATTAAACTGATTACTGATTACCAATTACCGATTTACCGATTACCGATTTACCGATTACCGACTAGCATGCCATTTACCCCCGCACACCCCGCTCTTGTTCTTCCTTTTCTCAGGATCAACAAACGCTATTTGTCGGCGACGGGATTGCTGATCGGAAGCATGGCTCCCGACTTTGAGTATTTTTTCACGATGAAGGATCATGGCGAGCACGGTCATACCATGGCGGGACTATTTTACTTTGATATCCCGGTTACTTTTCTGCTTGCCCTGTTATTTCATAAGGTCATCAAATACAACCTGATCAGAAATCTCCCTGGATTCTTTCAGGCGCGATTTAATTTTCTTCTTGAACTCGACTTTGTCGGCTATGCGAGAAAATACCCGATGGCATTGCTGCTGGGGGCGGCGATCGGAGCGTGTTCCCATTTGCTGTGGGACAGCTTCACACACCCCGGTGCCTTTTTTGTCACACACTTGCCTTTTTATGATTCGGTAATCCCTTTCCGGGGAGTGAGGTATCCATTGTATTATGGACTTCAGCATATCAGCACCTATGCGGGCCTGCTGGTTACCGGCATCTTTATCGTTTTGATGAAACCTGATCCGGCAACCGATATTATAAAGCCGGGTTTTGCATATTGGATCACAGCAATTCTCTTGTCGGGAGTCATTTTATTTTTCCGTTTCAACCTGGATTCCGCGTCATTGAATCTTGGGAATTTTGTAGTGAGTTCAATGGCAGCGGCTTGTTGTTCGTCCCTGGTGGCAGGACTTATCAGATTCAAACAGGCAAACGTCTGATCTACCACATGACCAAAAAGTCCCAATGGGTTACCATCGGCAAGCGCAAAATAGAACTGTCCAACCTGGACAAGGTCCTTTTCCCGGAAGATGGCATTGTAAAAGCAGAAGTCATTGAATACTATCTCAAGATCGCCCCCACGCTGCTCAACCATGTAAAAGGACGCGCCTTGACGCTGATCCGCTTTCCTGACGGCATCCACGGAGAAAGTTTTTACCAGAAGAACCGGCCTCAATGGGCGCCAGATTGGCTCGAATTTGTAAACCTGGGCGTAGAGGAAAAGAAGGACTACATTGTGGCGACCGAACCCGCCTCTCTGGTGTGGCTTGCCAACCTGGCTGCGCTGGAACTCCATCAACTTCACAGCCGCAAACCAAACTATGAATACCCGGACTATATGGTGTTTGATCTTGACCCCCCGGAAGGATACGATTTTAAGAAGATTATCCCGATCGCATTTGAATTAAAAAATACCATTGAAACATTTGGTTATACGCCTTTTGTAAAAACAACCGGCGGCAAAGGAATTCATATTTGCTGCCCGCTTGAGCCAAAGTGGGATTTTCATGCTGTCTTTGAAGCCGCGCAATTGATTGCCAAGCCATTTGTCGATCAACACGCAGCAGAGACTACGTTACAAATCAAAAAAGATGCGCGCAAGGGCCGTATATTGATTGATATCTATCGCATCCGCTCCGGTCAAAGTATTGTTTCGCCATACAGTCTTCGCGGCAGGGTAGGAGCCCCTGTTTCAATGCCGCTTACCTGGGATGAGTTAAGGCAAGTCGCCAGCCCGCTTGAATATTCAATCAGGACTGCGCTCGATAAGGTGCTGAGAGACGGCGACGCGTGGGAAGGAATTGGGGCCTATGCGGTCGAGTTGCACACCCATCGAAAGGCCAAGGTGGTCAGGAAATTGCCCGCTTCCAAAAAACACAAATCACCCGAACAGCTTGAGCGGTATTCAAAGAAAAGGGATTTTGAAAAGACGCCGGAGCCAAAAGCCAATGCTGCAGGCAGTGCGGGGAATGGATTTGTCGTGCACCGTCATCACGCATCACACCTTCACTACGATCTCAGATTGGAGCAAGACGGTGTCCTGAAATCATGGGCCGTTCCTCGCGGGCTGCCCCCCATACCGGGAGTGAAACGGTTGGCAGTTCAAACCGAGGACCACCCCATGCAATACCTGACCTTTGATGGAAAAATTCCAAAGGGTCAATACGGTGGCGGCGACATGTGGATCTATGCGTCCGGAAAATATCAGGTAACAAAGGAAAAGAAGGATGGCTTCTATTTCCGGCTAAACAGCAAGGAAGTGAGCGGAGAATACCGGATCTATAAGATTAAGGAGAAAGAGTGGCTCCTGGAACGCGTGGATACTCCGCAAATTGATTACCTCCATGATATCGTTGAGCCGATGTTGTCTGAAAGTGTGGAAAAACCGCCGGTCGGTGACGACTATATTTTTGAAGTAAAATGGGATGGCATTCGCGCCATGATCTCGGTTGAGGACAACCAGGTGCGGATCCGAAGCCGCAATCAACGCGACATTACAAAGCAATTTCCTGAGTTGCTGGCGGGAGAGAAGGCGTTTCGTGCAACGTGCGGTTTGTTTGATGCGGAAATTGTTTCCCTGGATGCGCGCGGTAAACCGGAGTTTAGGAAAGTGATCAACCGGCTTCAAAGCAACGCTGAAACGACCATTCAAAAGTTGTCAAAGACCAATCCCGTCAATTGCTACATCTTTGATTGCCTTTATCTTGATGGCCGCAGTTTGATTAATGATCCATTGATCAAGCGCAAAGAGTGGTTGCGGGATGTCATTCGGAACGATACCCCCTATCGCCTCAGCGACTTTGTTGACGACGGCGACTCCCTTTTTGAAGCCGCCCGTGAGCATCAACTGGAAGGTGTCATGGCCAAGCGCAAAGGATCCAGGTACCTGCCAGGCCGGAGGAGCGACGACTGGCTAAAGATTAAAGTTCGGCAAACGGCAGAATGCGTCATCATTGGATATACACCCGGCAAAGGCAACCGCGGAGCAACGTTTGGCGCCTTGCACATTGCTGACAAGATTGGAAACAAGCTTCACTACCGCGGAAAAGTAGGAACTGGCTTTGATGATGCCCGGATGAAAGAAATCGATCAGGAGTTAAAGAAGCTTGACAAGATCAAAAAGCCCATTGCCGAAAAAGTGCTGGATGAAAAGGTCACGACCTGGCTTGACCCAAGATTATTTGTTGAAGTAAGCTATTCCCAACTCACCCCCGACAAAATGTATCGCGAGCCTGTGTTTATTCGTTTGAGGCCGGACCTATGATCAGGATTTTAGGACTAAAGGATTATCAGGATTCTTTCCCTTAACTATTACATCGTGCTTCTACTCCTTACTTCTCAACTTCTTACTTCTTAATCGTCCTCGTCCCTCTTCCCTCGTCCCTACTTCCTCCTTCCTCGTCCCTCCTTAAAACCCCTCTGCCTTATCATCAGCCCGTGTATAGTCTGCGCCTCCTTCCAGTTTTCCATCTGGTAAAACCAGGATGGCATCGACTCTGCCAAGCTCCGAACTTTCCATCAACCTGAACTGGTGGCCCATGGCTACCAACTGGGTGCTGTCTTGCGGCGAGAAAGTTCCCTTTTCTGTGAAGATCACATCCGGCAGCCACTGGCTGTGAAATCTTTTTGCATTCACCGCTTCCTGCATGCTCATCTTATGCTCCAGTACATTGAGAATTGTTTGAAAAACAGCGGTAATGATCCTGGATCCTCCCGGGCTGCCGATTACCATGTAAAGGCGACCATCCTTTTCCAGGATCGTGGGCATCATTGAGCTGAGCATGGTTTTGTGCGGCTCGATTTTGTTGGCCTCACCACCCATGACGCCAAAAAGGTTTGGGACACCAGGCTTGCTGCTGAAGTCATCCATTTCGTCATTGAGAAAAAAACCAGCTCCGGCGACAACTACTTTTGACCCAAACCATTCGTTCAGGGTGGTAGTCACGGCCACGGCGTTTCCAAATTGGTCGACGATGGAAATGTGTGTCGTTTGACCCGATTCGTACCCAGGTATTTTTCCTGCTTTCACCTCTGTGCTGGAGGTCGCCTTTTCAGTACTAAACGTACTCATACGCTCATCGATGTACTGGTCATCTATCAGCTTCGCGACAGGTACTTTGAAGAATTCCGGATCGCCCAGGTAGGTTGCCCGATCGGCATAAACGCGACGTTCGGCTTCCGTGATTAAATGTGATGTTTTTACTGAGTTGAGGCCCCATTCTTTCACGGGATATGGCTCCACTGATTTGAGCAATTGGATCAGTGCTATCCCGCCACTCGAAGGCGGTGCCATTGAATAAACCTTGTAATCTTTGTACTGTGCTTCCACCGGTGCAAGCCACCTTGATTTATAATTCTTCAAATCCTCGAGCCCGGCAATCCCGTGGCCCCGCTTCATTTCGGCGAGAAAGTATTCCGCTGTTTCACCTTCATAGAATCCTGCGCGACCATGATCCCGGATGAGTGCGAGGGTGTGACCCAGATCAAGCCAGCGGATAGTATCCCCCTGCTTCCATTCTCTGATAAGAAACTGAGGCAAAACTGAATTATATTTCTTTAAGTCAGCTTGAAGTTCATTCAGGTTTGCGGCTGAGAAGGCGGTCATAACCACACCATTTAAAGCAAGGTCTATGG
>JBGPGZ010000112.1:0-10481 GCA_041484175.1 Cyclobacteriaceae bacterium
AAAGATGTATTCCCGCCATTTCACCCATTGCGATCATGAATATGGGTATCGTCAAAGCGGTTGCTACCCAAAACTTTTTGAGCATAGCCTTATAAGCAGCGTCTTCTTCTTCATTATCCTTTTGAATGATTCTAGGCACTAAATCCATGCCGCAGAGAGGGCAACTCCCCGGTTCGTTGCGAATTATTTCCGGATGCATCGGGCAAGTATATTCTATACTCTTTGTTTTTACCTTCTGTTCTTTCACCAAATGCATTCCACAAACCGGACAATCCCCTGGCTTTGAGTACTTCTTATCTCCCTCGCAGAGCATTGGGCAATAATATTGTTCACTTTCTCTACCTGGGTTAAGCTGCGTATTATGATCATGCTTCTGAGGATGCTCATGACGTGTTCCTGTATGAACGTCCTCCTGTTTTATGAGCGGCACTAAGTTCATTCCGCAAATGCGGCATTTGCCCGGTCCGGCTTGCACAATTTGCGGGTGCATGGGGCAGGTGTATTGATTATTTTGATGAACAGAATGATCCATTTTCCATGCTACTTTTCGTACCCACGCATCCGTATGATGTCTTAATGACGATGAGCCTTTACAGCCCCATTCTTTAAAATAAACTCACTATTGAGTAAATAGGCGCCGGATGTTACCACCCGTTCGCCTTCTTTCACGCCAGAAAGTATTTCAACAGACTTCTTGTTTTCAATACCTGTCTCAACTGTCCGGCTTTCGAACATACCGGGCTCGATCTCAATCCAAACCATCGTCATGCGTCCGATCAGCAAAGCTGTCTTGGGGATGACAAGTGTTTGTTTCTGATGATGGTCGATGGTGACACGCGCCATCATACCAGGTTTTATCAGGTTGTTATTGTTACTTATCCGGAAGCGAACTATATTTATTTTTGTGTTTTCTTCCAGGGCTGGGTTTTCAAACACGATCGTCCCTACGAATATTTTTTCCGGGAAGGCTTCAATTCTTATCGACGCCTCAGTTCCTTCGTTCAAATACTTTATTTCATTTGCATACACCTGGGTCTCCACCCAAACAGAACTAAGGTCAGCAATCTGAAAAAGCGGTTTCCCGATTTCAGTGTACTCCCCCTCACTAACCATGAGTTTTGCAACAAAACCACTATACCCGCTATAGTATGTCAATAAAACGGGTTGTTGGCTTGCTTCAAGATTCTTAATCTGCGATTCTGTCATCCCCCACAACAGCAATTTCTTCCTTCCGCCTTGGATCAATTCATCCACTGTAGTTTGTTGTCCTGGAAATTTATCGCGTTGTTGTAACGCAGACAGGTAATCATTCTGATCAGCCAGTAATTCTTCACTGTAAATACTGTAAAGAGCCTGCCCATTCACGATGCGTTCACCTTCCTGCCGCAGGAACAACCGGTCAATTCTTCCCTTAACCCTTGCTGTTATGGTGGTCTGATTATTTTCATCATCAGATACTTTTCCCGCTAGCGTAGTTTGAGCTTTTATAGTTTTGAACTTTACAGTGTCAACTTTGATATGGGCAAGGACTTGTATTTCACTATCAAGCATCAACATATTAGCGTGGTTTTCTTCGCTTTTCTTTTCCACCTTCACAAGCACCATGCCACATACCGGACACGCGCCGGGCTTGTCCGAATGCACCGAGGGATGCATAGGACACGTATAGTACTCTTCTATAGCGTGCTGATGCGTTTCATTTTTGCAGGAGAAACTAAAAATCAAAATAAAAATCAGTAATATGTAATAGTCCAGTCTCATTGGTCTTCATTCAGGATGCTCTCACTGTCTAGCATGAAACCTGCGTCCAGTGCAATCTCTTCATCACCCGTCAGTCCGGTGATAATCTCAATCGAGTTATTCGAGGCTATTCCCGTCATCACTACTTTTGGCTCGAATAAGCCAATCCCATTGGATGTCGTGCCTGTTCTTATCCACACGATTTTCCGTGAGCCTAAGTCATAAACGGAGGACAACGGAACCATGAGCCCCTGAGTATGGATTAAGAATTCACCTTTTATCAATGAATTGATCTTGAATTTACGCCCCGGATTGTCCAAATAAATTCTTGCTTGCGTGAATCGTTGCTTATCCTTATAGGCAAATTCTACGAGGTCAATGCTTGCTTTGACCGGTTCCGACTGCACTTCGGAGGTTAGTGTTACAGGCGCACCCTTTTTAAGTTCAACCTGAGATGAAATGTCGACTGAAAGAATTGCCCACACCTGGAGGCAATCATTGACAACAAACAAAGTTTGACCTTTGTTGACATACATGCCTTCTCTGATCTGCACACCGGAAGTTACCAAAGCCCCGGCACTTGATGAAGGCGCCTCAGCCATGGCACCCATTCCGGTTGAAGAGGAAGCATTCATCTCTCCTGAAGAAACCGGTTCCAATGGGAACCTGATAAATCCATCAATGGGAGAAGTAATGTTGACCGTATGGGTCGCAACCGCTGATCTTTCAGTTTGCTGGATTTGACTTTCCGAAAGTCCAAGCAGTTTTAGTTTCTCTTTAGCCTTTACAACAAGAACATCTTCTCCGGATTTTAGCAGAAACAAATACTCTTCCTGATACGTGCTGAGTTCGGGACTGTAGACTTCCGCGATCTGTTCTCCTTTTTTCACATACTGGTAATTATACTTTATATACAGCTTTTCGATTCTTCCCGAGGTTCTCAACGCCACCTTATAATTCCTCCGCTCATCAAAAGCAATGTATCCATTGGCTGTTAGCGCTTTCTCAGCGAGTTTCCTTGATGGCTTTATTGTTTTCTGTGATGACAATACCACCTGGTTGGCTGGCCGGGCATTCTCACTGATAGCCTGCGCAATTTTTGTACCATCGTGGTCGACATGATGGGCGTGATCTTCAGACGCCTGCTTTCCACAAGCGGTCGCTAAAATCAGAAACCATGTAATATGTGAACTCTTTCCCGTCATTACCTTCTCTCGGTTTCGTATTCATATTCTGTCTGAAGCCGCAATAGTAGTCTAAGCTTATCAAGTTGCTCCAGCCGTTTTATCAACAACATCTCCCAGGCGTCGAGCAACACAAAAAAGTTTCCTGTGTTTTGCCTGTAAGCCAAAAGATTCGCATCCATGCTCTTCCTGTATAAAGGAATGATTTCCTTTTCATAATTATCATATTGCTCCCTTTCGTATTTTAACATGGCAAGCTTTTCATTGATCATCCGTGTAGCCATTAGCTTCATCGCTTCTTTCTCGCGGTTCATGGCCTGAATTTCATAGGTCATGGATTGCACTTCAGACTTATACATTTTTGATGACCAGGGAACAATGGGGATTGTCACCATGCCCATTATCGTGAATTGATTAGGCATTCCCAGCATCGACATATGACTGATGCGTAATCCGAAGTCGGGTTTGCTGCCCGTGGCCATCCATTTACGGTTTAATTCCATTGAGCTGATGCTGTTGGTCATACTGCTTATATCACTGCGCTGAACAGAAGAAGTGTCCTGAGCAAGCGTCATTGAATCGTATTTTTTTAGCTCGACGACTGTATCTATTGTAAAGGGTGCATTAGTTGGTCGGCTCAATAATGTGTTAAGACCAATATTGCTTTCGGTTACCTCGGCCTTGGCCATGGTCACCATATTATTCAGTTCCTGCAACTTGGCTTTTGCTTTAAAAATGGTGCTGAGATCAGCCTGATTGTAGGTATACCGGGATGTTGAAATAGTGATAAATAAATTCAACAACTCACGGTTTTCTGCGATAAGTTCCAGCTTTTGTTCGGCAACAAAGCGCTGATAATAGAGTACCCGTACCTGGCTCCGTAAAATGTTCTTTGTCCATTCCGCATTGTTTTGCTGCACCTCTTTTAGTGAAGAATAGTAGCCACCTTTTGCCTTTAGCTTGGCTGAGTTGGGAATCATCTGTTCGGCAGAAAACATAAGCGCAGCCCAATTCATCGGATCGTCCTTTCGTTTGATCATGTCCAGTTGATAGGGAAAAGAGTTCAGCCCGAAGGAGAAAGTAGGCGGCATCCAACTTTTACTCCCTTCAACCTTGGATTGAAGTGACCTGATGCGTGAATCGTATTGAAGCACCAGAGGATATTCCGCCTCAACCTTATTGATGATGTCTTCAAGACTTAACCGGATAGTATCCTGGGCATGCAGCGCGTTGCATAACAAAAGCAGGACGTGGAATACGGAATATTTCTTAATCGCGATCATGGTTAGCATCTCATTTAAAGATGTTGAAGTGTGTCTTCCTTCTCTACTTTAGTGTCTTCAAGTGATTGTTTACAGTCTTCGAGCATATGTCTCAAACACCATTTACAATACCAATCCGCCAGCAGAAAAGATAACAACCGGTTAAGCCATCCCTTTGGTTTCTCATAACTGATGGACAGTTCCGCTTGCGTGCCGTTTGACGTGGATAAAAGCCTTAATTGCATTCTGTACCAGGAATAGATGATCAATTTTGGCGTTCCTATCGTCTCCCAAATCTTCTCCTGATTCTCAACCCACCTGGTTACTTCAACAGTGAAGTCCATTGTCATTCCCACAATTTTGCCTGTCCACCTGTACCTGGAACCAGGGCCTGAATGATTCTCCGTCAGGAAATTCAAATCCAGTTTAGTACCCATCATGGCCATTGATGATTCAGTCATGTGCATGCCGGTAACACCTAAATCATCCAGGCATTTAAATACGCTTTCAAGTGTTGACCTATATGTCTCAATTCTTTTAAGTGTTTTCATGACTAACCTTTGATGATCAATCTTTAATCTCCATGTATTGCAATTTACCACCCCTCCTTAATTCATATTCCTTGGTGACTTCATATATAACAGGCAAGACAATGAGCACAAATAGTGTGGAGGTAATAAGACCGAAGACAAAAGGAATGGTTATTGGCTTCATTACGTCGCTGCCAGATCCCGTGGCCAATAGTATGGGCAGCAGACCAATCATGTCTGCCATTACGGTCATGAGTTTGGGTCTTACCCTCAATACTGCTCCGTCAAACACGGCTTGTTTTATGTCGTCATTCTGAATTTTATCAGCAGCGTTACCTTTCGTTTGCGCAAGTTTCTGGATGGATTCGTTTAAGTAGACAATCATAAGAACGCCAGTCTCAACAGCGATTCCAAACAAAGCGATAAACCCAACAGCTACTGCCACAGAAAAATTGACATGAAAGAAAAACATAGAGTAAACTCCACCAATGAGCGCAACCGGAAGACTGGTTAGGACGATCAGCATTTCTTTTACTGATTTAAAGGTGAAATACAATACAAAAGAGATGATCAGCAGCGTAATGGGAATAATAATTTTCAACCGGTTTTGGGCCCGAACCTGGTTTTCATATTGTCCGCTCCACTCGATGAAATATCCCTTTGGTAATTTCGCGAACTCGTTGTCAATTCTTTCCTTCGCTTCCTTCACCACACTTCCCATGTCTTTACCGCGAATATTGAAAAGCACAGTACCTCTTAACATGGCATTTTCCGAGCTGATCATAGGTGGACCCTCTGAAATTGTAATGTCAGTTACAGCTGATATAGGAATAGTACCATAACTCGCAGTTTGGATTGGAACGCGTCTAATTTCTGAAAGATCATTGCGAAAGTCCTGTCCCAGTCGAAGGCTAATGCTAAAACGCTCTCTGCCCTCTACTGTGTTCGTCAGGTTCATGCCTCCAAGAGCAGTTTCAATAAGCATGCTTACTTCATCAGTACTCAGGCCATATCGGGCCAGCTCTTCCCGGTTGATTTTGATATCCAGATACTTTCCGCCGGTAAGCTGCTCAACATACAAATCAGCAAGACCTTCGGTTCCTATCAATGCACGTTCTATTCCGAGAGAAATGTTGTAGATGCTGTCAATATTTTGCCCATAGACTTTAATGCCCACATCCGTGCGGATTCCAGTTGAAAGCATATTGATCCGGTTGATAATCGGCTGCGTCCATCCATTGGTCACTCCAGGTATCTGAACTTTCTTATTCAGCTCGGCGATAAGATCCTCTTTAGTCAGTCCTTCACGCCATTCATCGCGAGGTTTAAGAATGATAATACTCTCGATCATGCTTAGCGGTGCGTTGTCTGTGGCGGTATTTGCACGGCCTGCTTTGCCTAATACATTGACTACTTCAGGAAATTCCTTAATCAACCGGTCCTGTACCTGAAGGATTCGTTTGATTTCGGAGTTAGATGCATCTGGCAGCGTTACAGGCATGAAAAGAATAGAACCTTCATCCAAAGGCGGCATGAATTCCGATCCCATTTTCAACAACAGCGGAATGCAACCGAGACTAATTATAAAAGCAATAGCCAATACAGTTTTCTTCCATCGAAGACAAAGTCGCAATGCGGGACTATATAAGCGGATAAAGAAATTGGAAATAACATTGCGGCTTTCAGGCACAAGCCTGCCTTTAATTAAGGTTCTTAGCAACATTGGCACAATAAAGAGTGCTACAATTGCTGAGCCGATCATGGTAAACGTTTTTGTAAGAACCAGTGGAGAGAACAACTTTTGCTCCTGACCGGTAAGGAACAAAATTGGGAAAAAGGAAATTAGGGTAACAAGTATAGAATAGAACACAGCCCTGCCGATCATCCGGGAAGACTTTTCGATGATGCTGATCCGTTGTTCCTCGGGGAGTTCGCGGGTATTGCCGATCCGTTCCTTTTCCATCACACGTCAGATTGAGGTTTAACAACCGCCTGTGTAAGCTGGCGATAAGCATTTTCTGTCATCACAATACCTGCATCAACCAGATCACCGATCGCCAACGCAATACCACCTAGTGACATGATGTTGAGGCTTATCCCTGCATATCGTATAATCATGAATCCAATCAGAACGGAAAGTGGAATGGTAATGATGGCCACCAATGCGCTACGGAAATGAAACATGAAAACCAACACAACCAGAGACACAATAATTATTTCCTCCCAAAGTGCTTCTTCAAGCGTTGCAATAGCGGCTTCTATCAAATCACTCCGGTCATAAGCAACCTTGAATTTTACTCCGGCAGGTAGACCCTTTTCGACATCAATTATTCTTTCCTTCACCCTGTCAATAACCACTTTCGCGTTCTCACCATAACGCATCACGACTATACCGCCAACCGTTTCTCCATTACCATTTTCATCCGTGATACCAAGTCGCAAGTCGCTGCTCATTTGCACAGTGGCAACATCTGAAATCTTAACGGGGATGGATTTATAAGTACCCAATGAAATGTTCTTGATGTCGTCAATACTCTTGATGTACCCTAACCCCCGGATCATGTAGCCGGTAGAATTCATTTCGTAAATACCTCCGCCTACATCGCGGTTGTTTCCTGTGATGGCTTTAGTAACCTCCATTAGTGGCACATTGAAATACACTAGCTTGTATGGATCGATGGTCACTTGATATTGTTTCTGGAAGCCGCCAAACGAAGCCACCTCACTTACGCCCTGTACATTTTGTAACGCAAACTTGATATACCAATCTTGCAGGGCCCGGAGCTCTCCAAGATTAAACCCGGGAGCATCGAGGGTGTACCAGAAGATGTGGCCAACGCCTGTGCCATCGGGTCCCAGCGTAGGGGTAATTCCTGTTGGCAAAAAACGCTGTGCATAATTGAGCCGCTCCAGCACACGTGTTCTAGCCCAGTAAATCTCGACGTCATCTTGAAAGATGACGAAGATGAAGCTCATGCCAAACATGGAAGTTGCACGGATGCTCTTTATACTTGGGATGCCCTGAAGATTGGAGACCAGCGGATACGTCACCTGGTCTTCCATGATCTTGGGATTACGACCCATCCACTCGGTGTAAATGATCACCTGGTTCTCAGAAAGATCAGGGATAGCGTCCACGGGCGTGTTGACTACAGCAAACACTCCGCCGGCCATGATCAGGAATATTCCTAACCAGACAAAGAAGCGGTTATGCGTTGACCATGAAATAATTTTTTCAATCATGCAGCTTTGTTCCTTGTGTTAAAAGTCTTTTGGCAGCTGAAATGATTACTTAGTTTTCTTCTCCAGTTTCATTCCACATTTGCTGCATTTCCCCGGCTTGTCTGAAGTCACATCTGGGTGCATCGGGCAGGCATACAAAGTTGATTCCATTTTTTTCTTATCCATCACCTCACCATGGTTCATATGACGAGTCAAGCAATAAATGGCGCAGGCTCCAGACGCCTTATAGTTTTCGTGCACTTCAGCTTTAATATTGCCATCCTTGTCCTTTACCAGGCAAGTGCCATTGAGGGGAGCACTTATTGACCATCCTTCATCCGCTGTCTTTGCAAAATGCGGCAAAAAATTTCCGTTCTTCTCTGCTTTGCCAAGCCTTTCGCCTGTCCTCTCATCGACTAGCATGCCATTGCCATCAATGTGAGCCACTTTCATACCCGTGACGTCACTAATAGTGCCGTCCTTAGTCACATTGCCAATGTGTTTGCCGACTTTGTCAGTGATCTTTCCTGAGGCATCAATTTTAGGCGCTTTGTAGTTTTGTGCCTCGCAAATTTGAATTGCGAATACCACGGCAATTGTCGCCAATGAGATTTTATTCAGCGTTTTCATTTATTTTCTGATTTAGCCTGGTGAGATTTATTTAAGTATTTCTTTAGAGATTCACTTTCATTTCAATAAGCACTGGAGTTCCGAAAAATATTGCTTGAACGCAAAAGCAAAGAGACGAAATGCCTCCATCCGGAGATTTTATAAATCACCCGGAAAATGAATAAGACGATGATTTCAGATCAGGAAGGACTGAACCAGGATAACAATATCCGGGCAATCCGGTGGATGGGTTCTGTTAAGGTGCGTTAAGAAATTGGACTGCGCATTTTGATAGTGCAGTGAAAAGTCAAGGACTGGAAAAGCCATTTCACAAATAAGAAAAGAAGCAAAACCGCCATGAGAAATGGGGGGAACAACCCTAAAATCATCCGGCTTGATTTCCACTTTTTTGTCGTGGCAACAGCCAATCGGCATTTTCATACCGACGCAACAAGGTTTTGTTTTTCCAAACACGGCGATATCCTGCAACGACCTACCACAGTAATGAAAGGCAACCGTTACCCCCGTTGAGGAAACAAGGATAAGCAGGGCTGCTAATATGGAAGTAAACTTTCGCACGGATAATTAGTACAAAGAACGTAAAAGTTTGAGTTATGTTCAAGAAAAGCCGCTGGCGTGTTCACAATGACACAAAACACCCCGAAATCGCGTGTCTTGACAAGCACGTTTAAATTTTCCGGCCAGCGCATCAACTTTCTCATGGCGCCCGAAGCGCATTACTTTTTCTTTTTTTCTTTGTGTGTGCTCTTCCCCATTTTTGATTCTTTCCTGTCTTTGTCAAAGATGTAAGCCACTGAAAGGTTGAGTACGTTGAGGCTTGCCTTAAGATCATCTTGAAAGCCAAGGATATTCATGCTTGCACTATTTCTTTTGCCCAGGTAGGTGCCTACCCACGTGAACCGTAATTCGGTAATGATTTTTTGAGTTCGCGCTGTCGCAGCGTTGAAGCCAACGCCCAGGTTGAGTCCAAATAACCATCGGTTAATGTCGTTCAAATACATTTTGTCATAGACAGGCTCGGGGGTTTTGTTGAACACACCTGTAAATCTTTGGGTCACCCCTGGATCTGCCTTGACGACTCCATTGGCGCTGATCCAATAATTAATGTTGGGGCCAATATTAAGGAACCAGTTAGTCGGAATATTTTTGGATATCTTAAGTCTAAAGCTCCTTCTCAGCGACATGTTCATGTCCGCAAAATAATACGTGCAGTTGTTTTTCCAGGTACCCGAGTTATAGGACACGATTCTGCCTTGCCGGGAGAATCCACCTTCCGCCTGAAAAGAATAACGGTCCTTCAACGGAAAATTGATGAGGCCGGCAACCGAAATTCCTAACTTGGGGAAAGACCCAAAGACCTTTTTGTCTTCCTTATCTCCAAATGCTGGCCAGCTGATCAAGGCACCGGCTTTGCCACCAATGTCAAACTTCTGAGCAAAAGCGCTAAAAAAAGGGAGAACGAAAAAAAGAAATATTGAGCAGGGCTTCAGCATGTTGCTTTTACAAGTTACTCAAATATCGAAATAATCCCGGATTAGATGGATTGATTCCAATGCAAAGGATCTCTATCTCAATAAAAAATAACAGGTCATGCCAAAGTAGCTTTGGAATGACCTGTTATATCGATCAACGTATTTACTTATTGAGTGATCAGGACTGTACCCAAATCCGTTACACTTCCAACGGTAACAGAAACATTTTCCTTCGTCGTTGGTTGATAGCCTGACTTGGGGGCAAACTTTACGTTGTAGGTGCCCGCCGCAAGACCTTTTAACAGAAATTTGCCGGAAGTTGAATCAGCAAAAGTAGTGGCCACCGTATCTGCCCCCAACAAGGCATAGATCGCCGGCCTGGAGGCAACCGGGTCAACTAATCCTTTCACCGATCCAGACTCGGCCTCAACGACAGACCGG
>JBGPGZ010000113.1:0-10478 GCA_041484175.1 Cyclobacteriaceae bacterium
CTGAATTTTCTCAAAAATACCCGATGCATATTTTAATAGCCGAAGATAATCTCGTGAATCAAAAATTGGCCATGAAAGTCCTTGGCAAACTTGGTTATAGCCCGGATATAGCGCAAGACGGGAAAGAGGTATTGGAGGTTGTAAGCAGCAAAAAATATGACCTGATCCTGATGGACGTTCAAATGCCCGAAATGGATGGGCTTGAAGCGACCCGAATGATCAGGCTATGCCTCGATGCTCAACCTGTTATTATTGCCATGACTGCCAACTCAATGCTCGGAGACAGAGAAGAGTGCATGCAGGCCGGCATGGATGATTATATCAGCAAGCCGGTCCGCCTCGAAGAGTTGGTTACGATGCTCGAAAAGTGGGCAGAAGCGGTTAAACTGAAACGATAAATATTGTCCGGAGCAAAATTGAACAAACCATCCAAATGAATTTTTTCATCCACGTATTCCCTTGTAATAGCCAACGGTATTCAAAGATTTTATTCGTGGTTATTCTTTTGTTTAATGTTCCCTTTCTTTCATTCTCGCAATATCAAAATCTAAAATTTGAGCATGTGGGTACCAGCCAGGGGTTATCCTCCAGCAACACTATTTGCATGCTTCAGGATAGCCGCGGGTTTATGTGGTTTGGAACACGTGACGGCCTCAATAAGTATGATGGTTATTCTTTTACGGTTTACAAAAATAAAGCAGGCGATAGAAACAGCCTGAGCAACAACACCATTAATGGCATCGTAGAAGATGCCGATGGCCTGCTATGGATTGCGACCTGGGGCGGCGGAATAAACCAGTTTAACCGTGAAACTGAAAAATTCACCCCGTTTAAGCACATCAAGACAAATAGCAACAGCATTTCAAGCGACCTCGTCAATAGCATTCTTATTGATGGCCAGGGCATTTTATGGATCGGAACTGAAGAGAGCGGCCTGGATTCATACGACACCGAGAACAACCTATTTACGCATTATGTCCACAAGGAAGACGATCCTGGAAGCCTCGGTCAGAATTCAATCAAAGATCTCTTTGAAGACAGTCAGCAAAATATTTGGATAGCAACCATGCAGGAGGGTCTGGATCTGCTGGATCAAAAGACCAGGATGTTTACTCACTTTCGACACAATGAAAAAGATCCCAATTCATTAAGCGCTAATCCGGTCAATGTCGTCTTTGAGGACTCGCGACACCAACTCTGGATTGGTACGCGGGGAGGCTTGAATCTGTTTCGTCGGGAGACCAGGGACTTCCAACGGTTCAGAAAGGAGAACAGGAACAAGACCAGTCTCGCGCACGATGTGGTCCTGACAGTAAATGAAGATGAAAACGGAAATTTATGGATTGGAACGGAGAATGGTGGACTTAGCATTTACAATCAATCCAGTGCAACCTTTTACAACCATCATCAGGATCAGAGCGACCCTACCTCATTAAGTAACAATTCAGTTTGGACTATTTACAAAGATCAAACCGGGAATATGTGGGTCAGCACCTTTTCGGGGGATATTAATTACTGGAGCAGCGACGCCAATAAATTCAAGCACTACAAGCATAATTCAATGGAAAATAGCTTGAGCTCCAACAAAGTCCTGACTATTTATGAAGACTCAGGAAGGAGTCTCTGGATCGGGACAGACGGTGGCGGTATGGATCTCTTTAATCGCGAAACGGGTGAATTCAAGCACTATCGGCACGAAGAGAACAACCCAAACAGCATTGGTGGAAATTTTGTATTAAACATCCTCGAAGACAGCCGCGGTAATTTATGGATTGGCACATGGGGCGATGGGATCACAGTATATAACAGGGCAAAAAATACCTATAAGCATTTCAAGAATGACCCGAAAAACCCGGGCAGCATAAGCAGCAACAATGCCTGGCGTATTTTTGAAGATAGAGACAAAAATGTCTGGATTGGCACTTACGGTGGGGGGCTTAACTTGTTTCACCCCGGGGACAATACTTTTACGCGATACATGCATTCTAAAACTGACCTTTCCTCGATTACCAGCAACAAAATATACTCCCTTTTTGAAGACCGCAGGGGAGGGCTTTGGATTGGAACAGATGGAGGCGGGCTGGATCTGTTTGACAACAATAAAAGCTTTACACATTTTCAAAAGAAGGACGGGGAAAACAGCATCAGTAACAACACGGTTTTGGGGATTCATGAGGAGCGGGAGGGAAATCTCTGGATAGCAACCATGTCGGGTCTGAATTATTTGGATACAAAAAGTCAGCTATTCACTACCTATCGAACTGCAGACGGTCTGCCCAATGACGCCATCTTCGGAATATTGGAGGACAATCACAGGAACCTGTGGATCAGCACGAACAAGGGGTTGTCAAGGTACAGCCCGGAAACCAAAAGCTTTAAGAATTATGATGTTGGTGATGGATTGCAATCCAACGAGTTTAAGGAGAATGCCTACTGGAAGAGCAAGTCGGGTGCCATGTATTTCGGCGGCAATAACGGATTTAATGAGTTTTTTCCCGATAGCATTAAAGAGAGATCCTATAACCCGCCGATTGTACTTACCGATTTTCAATTGTTCAGAAAATCCGTTGCGATCGCTGATAGTTCCAACAGAGAATCTCCATTGAAAAAACATATTTCAGAGGTGCAGGCGATAACCCTCTCATACAAGCAATCCGTGATTTCCATTGAATTCTCGTCACTCAACTACTTCAATCCGGAAAAAATGCAGTACCAGTATATCCTCGAAGGATTTGACAAAGTTTGGGTTGACCTGGGAACGGTACATAGCACAACCTACACAAACCTCGATCCGGGAGAATATACTTTCAGCGTGAGGGGTCGGGATGAGAATGGAAAATGGTCAGAGAAAGTAAGATCACTAAAACTTGTGATCACCCCGCCGTTTTGGCAAACCTGGTGGTTTAAGGTTCTTTCTGTGTTTCTCATTATCGGGAGTGTCACAACATTATACGCCATCCGGATGAGGAGAATCTATACGCAGAAAATGGAACTGAAAAGACTGGTTAAAGAGCGAACCGGGGAGGTGGTCAAGCAAAAAGAGGATCTCCTTATCCAATCGGAATACTTACAGAGCGCTAATGATAAACTGGTTACTCAAAAAGTGGAAATAGTGCGCCAGCGGGAAGAAGCCGAGAAGGCCAAAGCCGAAGCAGAGCAGGCTAATAAGGCAAAGAGTATTTTCCTGGCCACCATGAGCCATGAGATTCGCACGCCCATGAACGGGATCATTGGTATGTCCGCACTCCTGGGTGAAACCCAGTTGACCATTGAGCAACGGGAATATACTGAAACCATTCAAAACTGCGGAGAGGGTCTGCTGGCTGTAATCAATGACATACTCGACTTTTCAAAAATTGAGTCTGGCAAATTGGAATTGGAGAATAAAGATTTTGATCTGCGCGGCTGCATTGAGGATGTGCTGGATTTGTTTGGAGGCAAGGCGGCACAGGCTGGATTGGACCTCGTTTACCAGTTGGATTATAATGTGCCGCCGCAAATAGTTGGCGACAGCCTTCGCTTAAGACAGGTGCTGATCAACCTCGTTGGTAATGCCATCAAGTTCACTCATCATGGGGAGGTCTTTGTGGGTGTCCATCTGCTTGAGATGAATAACGTTGAGTGCACTTTGGGTTTTGAAGTACGCGACACGGGCATTGGCATTCCCGAAGATAAAGTTGCTCGTTTGTTTAGAGCATTTTCACAAGTAGATTCTTCAACCACGCGAAAATACGGAGGCACCGGCCTGGGGCTGGTGATCAGTGAAAAACTGGTTGGTCTTATGGGAGGTTCTATCTCGGTGGAAAGCCGTCAAGGAAGGGGAACGACATTTTCCTTCGTCATGAAAACGCGCATCGGCGTGGAGGCCATTCAAACTTATGTGACATCCAATATGATGGGTCTGGAAGGGAAGAAGGTCCTGGTGGTAGATGACAATTCCACTAACCGCACCATACTCAAAAGTCAGTTGGAACAGTGGAAACTTGTCCCCGTCCTGGCGAGTTCAGGGAAGGAAGCCATCGGGATATTATCACAAGTTTCTGGCTTTGAACTTATCCTTACCGATATGCAGATGCCGGAAATGGATGGCATTCAATTGGCGCGCATCATAAAACAGACCAATCCATTACTTCCTATTATTTTATTGAGTTCGATTGGCGATGAGCGCGCAAGAAATCATTCAGCACTTTTCTCTTCCGTTTTGACAAAACCTGTCAAGCAAAACGCGTTGCGCCAGCACATTCTTAATCTTCTTCGGAAGCAAGGGAAACCTTTATTGCAGGAGACTCCTGCCAAGCAGTTGCTTAATACCGATTTCTCGAAACAACATTCCTTGCGAATCCTCATTGCGGAAGATAATGCAGTCAATCAAAAACTCACGGAGCGCGTTTTGCATAAGTTGGGATACAAACCAGAGATTGCTGGGAACGGGGTGGAGGCCCTGCAGGCCGTAAAATTAAAATCATTTGATATGATTTTAATGGACGTGCAAATGCCGGAAATGGACGGCCTTGAGGCCACCCGGCAAATTCGGCTGCATACAGGAGATCAGGTGGCAATCATAGCGATGACGGCCAACGCAATGCAAGGCGATCGGGAAGAATGCATGCAAGCGGGAATGGACGACTATATCTCCAAGCCTGTGAAGCTTGAGGTCCTGGTAGACATGCTGGAAAAATGGGCGTTCAAGTCAAAACCACAAACCGAAATTAATGCCGGTTCGCCTGATTATTGACATGCGGTTATGTACTGCTTTGTTCCTTTCTTTTGAGATTTCTTTGATCAGGCGGAGGGTTTCAGCCTCCATAGGGGTTTCCCCTATGGATACAGGCAACCTCCTTTCAAAACCTCACCGTGCGCAGCGCGATATTGCCCCTCTGCGGTGAATTGAGGCTTTTCTCCCTTGTCTGAAGAGTATTCCCGGTTAACCCCCGATTTTTTTCAAATCAGGACTTCCCTGATTCATGGCGCTTGAGGGCAGTATACCTTTGATTCATCAAATAAGAGCGAATTGGGAGAAGGAATAACAAACAGCGTCATGAAAACGACACAAGACCAAAAGCATTTAACAAAAACCGGTAAGAAAATTTCATTCCTTATAGTGATCATGCTGGCTCTTTTCCAGGCTGCGATATCGCAGAACGTAGGGATCAACTCAACGGGTGCCGCACCTGCGGCGTCTGCGATGTTGGACATTTCATCCGGCAATTCCGGCTTGCTTATTCCACGTGTGGCCTTGACCGCGACCAACGCTGCCGGCCCTGTCACGTCTCCCGCCACGAGCCTCCTGGTTTATAATACGGCCACGGCAGGGTCTTCACCCAACAATGTAACCCCGGGATATTATTACTGGAGCGGATCAGCCTGGTTACCGCTGGGTAATTCGTGGACTACTTCCGGGAATGCAGGTACCACGGCAGGGACTCATTTTGTTGGCACGACCGATGCCATAGACTTTGTCGTGAAAACCAACAGCATCGAGAAAGCCCGCGTCACCAGTTCAGGAAACGTAGGCATCGGTACGTCCACCTTTGATGGAACGAACCCGGAAAAAGTTTTGGTTAATTCCGGAGTAACTGCTTCTGTAAATTCCATCGTTGGTAAAGGCAGCATCAACAGTTATTTACAGCTTAATATTCAGAATCAATCTGCCGGAACCGGCGCCTCCTCGGACGTGGTGGCCACAGCCGATAATGGCAATGAAACTAGTAACTATGTGGACATGGGCATCAACAGCAGTGGCAATACGAGCACTGTAATGGGCGCTGCTAACGATGCCTACCTCTATAATCTTGGTCAAAATTTTCTTATTGGAACCGGAACCGCTGCCAAGTCATTGGTCTTTATGACGGGCGGAACTGCACAATCGACCAATGAAAGAATGAGAATTGACGGTTCGGGCAATGTAGGGATCGGCAACAACAGCCCAAATTCTACTTTGTCAATTTCGGGGTCTCTTGCCATGAAGTATAGAAGTGGCACGGGTAATTATACACTTTTGACAACTGACTATGTAATTATCAATACAGGAGCAGCCGCAAACTGGACTATGCCCGCGGCGAGTGGGTGTTCGGGGAGAATCTATCGGCTGGTAAATCAGGGTACCGGAAGTATAACATTGTCACTAAACGTCACGACTGCCAGCGGCATAAGCACTCCGACATTGTTAGTGGCTACCAACTTTGAAGTCATCTCTGATGGAACGGTTTGGAGAAAAATCAATTGAACTAAGATCGCGAACTTAAATAACGTCGAGAAAAATCTAAGACAATGTGCGCGCGATATTTTTTGATGGTCCGTTTTATAGCAGTCGGACTTCTATTTTGGTTTTCAAATCTTGAGCTTTTTGCACAGGCAAGGCTGGTCTTGAACGGGGCGACTATCAATATTGCCAATGGAGGCTACTTAGTAATTGACAACCCTTCATCGAATGCAATTACCAGGAACAGCGGGCATATCATCAGCGAAGGAGAAAATAACAAGATCCAATGGAATATTGGAACAACCACCGGCACCTACACCATTCCATGGGGTTATGGAGCTGCCAATTATATTCCTCTTTCATTTACAAAAACGGCCGGTTCCGGTAGCGGGAACTTTCTCTTCTCAACATATCATACGGGTTGGCAGAACAGCAGTCAGCTGCCAACGGGGGTTTCCAATTTGAATGGCACTTTGGGAACGGACAATTCTGCGTTTGCTTCAGACCGTTTTTGGCAGATGAATGCCCAGGGTTACGCAACTAAGCCAACTCTTTCAAATGTCGTTTTTACCTACCTGGATGCCGAAAATAATGATCCCGGCAATTCCATCACCGAAAGTGGATTGATTGCAAAGCGCTATAATGGGGCCCTTTCCAGTTGGACGGATAATATTCTTGCCAGCAGCCTCAACGCATTAAATAATACTGTAACGGTAACCGCTGTTGATGTTGCCAACTTCCAGCCCTGGTGGATGTTGGGAACTACAGGTGCCAATCGCTATTGGGTTGCGCCCGCTAACTCCACTTCAAATCTTTCTGCAAATTGGTCCGCCGCGGCGGGAGGCGCTGGCAACGCTGGCGTACCCACGTCTATCGATGCAGTGATCTTTGACGGGACGAGCGATGCCAATTGTACACTCAATGCAGACATCATTGCCGCCAACTTTCTTGTCAATGCCGGCTTTACGGGAACCATTGCACAAGGTGCAAACGCCATTACATTAAGCAATGCCGCCACGCTCGCTGGAGGAACATTTTCAGGGGGAAGTTCGGATATTACTGTTTCAGGACCTTTCACGCTCTCCGGAACATCGTTTACCTCAACCTCCGGTGCACTTGATCTGAAAAGCAACTTTACTCTCTCCAGTGGCTCATTTATACACAATGGAGGAACCGTGCGCTTTTCAGGAACAACCTCAACAACACAAAATATCAGCGGGTCAGCGGTCGTGGACTTTAACAATATTTCAATAACCAATACGGCAGCAAATCCGGGCGTTAGCGTGGAGAGCAATCAAAACCTGAAAGGAGTTCTGACTTTGGGAAGCAATGTCATATTGGATGCTGACGGAAGCAGTAACAATGCCAGATTCAAATTGATTTCATTGGCAGACGGCCCTACGCAGGATGCATCAATTGCTCCTCTTCCATCAGGAGCCCGCGTGAATGGCAATGTTACTGTTCAACGATACATGTCCATTGAAGGACGGAGTGCAGGCCGCATTTACAGATACATTTCGTCTCCGGTACAAAATGCTTCCGTTGCAGATATTCAATCCGAGATTCCAGTCACCGGGTCATTTACCGGGACCAGCATCTGCTCCGGATGCGGTGGCAATCAATCCATGTTTGCTTACGACGAAACTGTGATCACGGATACGAATCTCAACGGCGTTGCTGATTTCAATGACGGATATGTTGATTTTCCCTCGGCGGCCAACAGCGAAACATTACGGCCAGGAAGAGGATATACACTTTTTATCAGAGGAAATACCATGAGCACGGCCTTGTGGGACGTTCGGGGCCCCATCAATACGGGAAACGTTGCCGCTGTTTCATTGCCGGTCACCTTTAATTCATCGGGCGCAATTCTGAATGACGGATGGAATTTGGTGGGAAACCCCTTCCCCTCCACGATAGACTGGAATGCCGCCGGTGGCTGGACGAAAGCTAACTTAGATGGGTCCGTTTATATATCCGACAATGGATCGTTCACCGCGCTTCAATATACCACCTGGAATGGAACTACGGGTACCAATGGTGGTACAGCGAATATTGCCATGGGGCAGGGTTTTTGGGTAAAGGCGACCGGGCCAGGCGCTCCTGTACTGCAAGCCGATGAGAATGTGAAATCATCGGGCACTCAGACTAACTTTTTTAGAACAGCTGCTCCAGAAAACCTGATGAGGGTAACCTTGGTCAGTGGAATCACGCGGGACGAAACGGTCATTCATTTCAGGGAGGACGCAACTGAACTATTTGACCCTTACGCCGACGCGTGGAAACTTGCCAACGGCACATTTAATTTGTCCTCACGCCTTGCCAACGGGAATAAACTTGCCATCAATTCTTTATCTCCCTTGAATTGCCGTGAAACCACTCATTTGTCGGTTGATAATGCTGCTGCCGGTAATTACACTTTGAAGTTCTCCGAATTTGAATCCTTTCCGGGCAATGTGGCCGTTTCGTTGTTTGATAAATTCAGCGGCACAGCCACGGACATCCGCAGCATTTCAAGTTATGATTTCTCTGTTACAGCCGACACGTCAAGTTACGGCGCCAACCGGTTCAGCCTGACTTTTGCAACACCCACACCCCAATCTGATTTTGCAGTGAGTACTTCGGATGTTTGTGAGGGTAACGGAGCATCGATCCAGATCTCAAATTCTCAAACCGGAGCGAGTTATACCGCCTTGTCGAAAGGCGATTCAATTTCTGTTCTTGTAGCTGGAAATGGGGGAGTCGTTAGCATCAATATTCCGGCAGATCGATTGCAGTTGGGGCAGAACAGCATGTCGGTACAGTCGGTCGTGCCGGGTTGCAATGCGATTGTTGAAAAAGACGTTGCGATTGGTGTGATAGGAACACTAGACCCGACCTCGATCCAAGCAGGGCAGCAATGCCGCGAAGGGCAAGTGACACTGAAGGCTTCAGGCGCTCCTGATGGAGGATTATACAATTGGTACGAGTCTGAGTCTGCCGATACGTCCGTTGCGGACCAGCATTCGGCTTCCTTTGTCACTCCGGTTTTGATGAAGTCAAAGACCTACTACGTATCGGTTCCCAATGTATTAGGATGCGAAGGCGAACGGAAGGAAGTCCTGGCAGAGATCGTGCAGTATGATAATGCCGTAATTGAATTCAAGGACGACAGTCTGAAATCAAATTATGCAGCCGGAAATCAATGGTCTTATAATGGTACGATACTGGCGGGGTCAACCGGCCAATCGATCGCGCCAGAGAAGTCGGGCACTTATTCGGTGAGCGCAGACATCAAAGGCTGCAAGACATCCGCTAGCCGTGAGTTCGTGGTGACAGGTTTGACGAACGATGAATTTACCCTTACTGCATTTCCCAACCCGGTGATTGGTGAAGTCCTGATAGAAATTCCTGGTTTTAAGACTACGAACTGCGTAAAATTGATCAATAGCCTGGGCGATGTAATGAGTACCGCTGAGGTGCATCGCGATAACGGAAAAATGACCGCTAAGTTTGAAATGAAGAACTTCCCCGCCGGTTTGTACATAGTGCAGGTCGCAGGAAGTGATGGCATTGCGGAGCTTAAACTGATAAAAGAATAATTCCCTTAGCATATTTGCACACCCCTCGGTGGAAATTCCATTCAACCCGGTATTGTTATCTTTACAGATCGGCGCCCTTTGCTGATCCCATCCGCCGATGGCCGTCACCGTTTCACCCTGATGATGATTTCAAATAGCACCCTTGTCGACATTCCGGTAATAGAACGTCTTTATGATGCTGCCATTGCCTATCAAAAATCAAAATCCAGCAAGCACTGGCTTCCTTTTGACAGGCATCTGATAGAGACAGAAATAAACGAAGGACGTCAATGGAAAATAATTGTGAATGGCAGCATTGCCTGCATTTTTTGATTGCCTATAGCGACCCGCTTCTTTGGGGAAAAAAGGACAGGGACCCATCCGTGTATGTCCACCGTATTGTGACGAATCCGGACTTTAGAGGGAATCATTTTGTGAAGAATATAACAACGTGGGCAAAAGAACATGCAAAGACAATGGGCAAGAAGTTTGTGAGAATGGACACGTGGGCGGAAAATCAAAAACTCATTGACTATTATATAGCGTGCGGTTTTCATTATGTGGGCGATGTAACTCCAATCAAAACGGAAGGGTTACCAAAACACTACGTGGGGATTTCGCTTAGTTTATTTGAAATGGAAGTTTGATGCTGGATTCTATTGATTCTATCGATTCTGAAATTACCAATTACCAATTACCAATGACTATTGACCAAG
>JBGPGZ010000114.1:0-10436 GCA_041484175.1 Cyclobacteriaceae bacterium
CGAAGTAAAGAGCATTCTATACGTAGCCTTGGACTTAGAATATCTTCCGAAGGAACGGGTTCAAATCCTGCAGAATTTGACAGAAGACATAAAGTCCCTGGACCTTGGTCTAATCAAATATCTAAATACCAAAAAGGGTCCAAAATAATAACTTCAACACTTCAGCGCTTCAACACTTCAACACTTCAACACTTTAACACTTCAACACATTGAAGAATGAAAGTAACCGATCATATCAAGAACGCCAACGGCAAAACGCTCTTTAGCATCGAGATTCTTCCACCGTTAAAAGGAGAAAATATCCGTGTGCTGTTTGATAACATGGACCCATTGATGGAGTTCAAACCACCCTTCATCGATGTTACATACCACCGCGAGGAATATGTTTACAAGAAAAAAGAGAATGGGCTTTTGGAAAAGCGTTCCACGCGGAAGCGCCCGGGGACTGTCGGGATTTGTACGGCGATCCAGAATTATTATAAAGTAGATACGGTGCCCCACATCATTTGCGGCGGATTTACACGGGAGGAAACCGAAAACGCGCTGATCGATTTGCACTTTTTGGGAATTGACAACGTATTGGCCCTCCAGGGTGACGCCATCAAAACTGAAGCCCGCTTTGTGCCTGAACCGGACGGACACAAATACGCCTCTGAATTACTCCAACAGGTTGTGTCGATGAACCAGGGGAAATTTCTTGATGAAGATTTGGAGAATGCATCACCCACTCATTTTTGTGTTGGTGTAGCAGGCTACCCCGAAAAGCATGTTGCGTCTCCAAATCTAAGAACGGATCTGAAATATCTTAAACATAAAGTGGATCTGGGTGCAGAATATATTGTCACGCAAATGTTTTTTGATAACAGGAAGTATTTTGATTTTGTGGCCAATTGCAGGGAGGTGGGAATCGATGTGCCCATCATTCCAGGGCTCAAGGCCATCACCGCAAAGTCCCAGGCCAACGTATTGCCAACGATCTTTCATATCGACATACCCGAAGAACTAGCCGATGAAGTTGAAAAGTGCAAAGACAATGCGGCGGTAAAGGAAGTAGGGATAAAATGGGCGGTCCAGCAATCCAAGGAACTCGTGAAGTTCGGTGTGCCCTCACTGCACTTTTATTCGATGGGTAAATCGGACCCGATCTATAAGATCGCGAAGGAATTGTTTTAAACAAATGAATTCCAAAAGAGTTAAAATATAAAATGGCTATCCTATTGCCAGGATAGCCATGTTTATCAATTCAGATTCTTCTATGGATTCACCGGCAGACCCGTAGAGGAATGACCGGCCAGACTCGCCGGAGGTATCGTTGCGCCAAACTTGGCGTTGATGGCGTCTATAAATAGGTTTGCTGTAAAGGTGTAACCCCTGCTATTAGGGTGAAGTCCATCCTCGGAGAAAGCTCCTGTGGGAGGGGCGAAACTCGGACTGATAAAAACTCCATTGGCGGACATGCCTTTAGCTAAAACAAAATTGTGATAGGCCAGATTTACATCAGCGAGCGCGAGACGACCACCGCTGCCACTGACGGCGGTGCTGATGGTTGCATTGAAAGTAGCTGTCCTTGTCAAAATTGCAGTCGTCTCTGCAGCGGTAAGAATGTATTTATCGGCCACGGGGAAGCTGACTCCAAGAACGGCACTGGGACTTCCGCCGTAACAGGTACCCAAAACAGAACCTGCCGCCAAGGGTACAAGATCCGTTGAATTTGCTTGTCTGGCCCGGGCATAAGGAATCAGTGGCTGGGTAGCAGGATTCGCATTCATATAGGGCGTCAGATCCGTCAAAGCCTCATCGGTAAGAAGAACCGGGTTATTACCCGCCTTATACGTCAACTTTCTTTGATCTCTCTCGGCGGCAGTAATATAGCCCCCGAGTGCCATACCGTCCAGAAAGGCATTGTATCCGTTCGCCAGATTCGTAGTCAGCGTAGCGGCCGTGGCTGCGTCCAGTGTAATGGTGTTCCATGGCACAGTGTAGAAGTAAGGGAGGTCTATAAAATTTGGAATGTTTCCGACCACCCCTTTGAAGACCGTATTGGTACCCAGCATGGTTCCAATGAGACCGTTATACTGCGCGGAGAATGCGCTGATATCGGTCATGGGGTAGGAACCGTCGGCCCCTGAAACAGCGTAAAGAAGAACATCATCCAATCCAAGCCAGATCAAATAGAAACTTCCTGCAGCACCCAGGGCATCACCCATGATTGTGGAGACGCCGGGGCTCGAAGCGAAGCGGGCATATAACGGATTGTAAATTGGCTTTGTCGGGTTTCCTGTATCCGGTGTGAGCGCCTGACCAAGATAAATAAGCGGAACACCGAAATTGTTGAGTTTCGATTTATCGCCGGAAAATGCGGTTGGAATATTCGCCGTATTGTAAGGTGACGGAAGTGCCGGTGTCGTAACTGCTGAAGGACAGGTGACTGAAGAACCGGGAAAACCGGCGGGTGTCGGCAGGGGCGTACGGGCGCCGGGCCCGTCCGGATCAAACAATACGAGGCGGCCAAGCGTGATCACGCCAGGAATTGATAACTGGAGATTGTATCCGTTTGCTGAATTGATATCCGGCTGATTAAAAGTAGCAGGCCCCCCGACACATTGGAATTTGACGGAAAGAATTTTAGGCAGCGAATTCGCCTGCCCTTCATCAAAGAGAGCGCCTGCCTGAAAGCCGGCAACGTACGAGTTGCCAATAGCAACAAACTTGGTGAAATCTGCGCTGCCCTTGGAAGCTCCCGCGGGGCAGTCCGGTTCCGGTGGCACAACCTCTACCGGTTGCAAATCGATCACTTCCTGTTTGCATGACCAGGCAAAAAGAAACGCAAAAAGAAGGATATGATAAATTGACTTTTTCATAGTTGTAATTTTGTTTTTGTTCGGTGAATTATTTCAGGAATTCATCAAACGTCAGAGAAACATAATACTGTTGACCAATGAATGGGGCTCCAATGTTGGTCCGGTAATCACCTCCGCCAATATTGGTTCCTCCAATTTTAATGACGGTCTTAATGGGGGTTTTGTAACTAATCTGTGCATCCACCACACCGTAGGCAGGAACATCCCAGACGCCATAAGAAGATTGCCAAAGGAAGGTCTGTTGATACCGGAAGTTAACATTAAAGCCGAAATTCTTCGCGACCTTTCTATTGGCGAGACCAACGCTAAATTTGTGCTTAGGTGTATTGAAATTGGATTGAAAATCGACAGACTGAGTGCCGGAAAAAGTGGCAAAATTATAATTTCCATTAAGCACAAAATTCATTGGCAAACTGTAACCCAGGCCAAGACCAACTCCTTGTGTAGTAAGCGTGTAAGGAGAATTTACATAGGGATACCAAACAGTCCCAGCCGCTATTGGCTGGCCCTGATGGGTAGTTGGATCTTTTCCAATCACGTATTGTTCGCCAAGAAAGTTATTGTACGAAGTATAGTAATAGTTCAGGTCGACCAACACTTTCGTTGCGATGACACCTTTATAGCCAATTTCATAGGACCATAATTGTTCGGGCTTAACATAGGATAAGTTCGCAATTTGCAATTTGGTAGCATCGCCACCCGTAGGAACTCCGGTGGTTGGGTTGAGAGAACCACCCGTAGCCAGATAGGCATTGTACGATTCATAACTATAGGCACCGCCATTGTAAATTCCATACCGCGAAGCATTGGAGGGAACTCCTCCCAGCAATATGCCAGTAGGGTTGTAAAAGTAAATATATTGAGCTTGGGTGTCAGGCAAGCGAAATCCGGTTTGAAAACTTGCCCGGATGTTGTGATTTTGGCTGAATGTGTAAACAGCGGATAACCTGGGTGTAAAGTGCCCATCAAAATTGTCCATTTTGTCATACCGAATTGAACCAGTCACCTTCAGCTTTTCAGCGATCGTTTTGGAAATTTGAGTGTAGACCCCGAATTGGTTGATAAATATTCTTTTGGGGTTGTTCGGATCAACAGGCGCTTCGTCAAAAATAGTTGCCTTGGAGAAGAGACTGTACTGGCGAAAGTTGGCCCCGGCTATGATCTCTGCCCACTTGATCTTGTTGAAATTATAATAACCCTCAGCATGCCATAGTTTTGAGTTGTCATAAAAAGACGCTCCTTGCGGATTTTTTTGAAAAAATCGTTTTCTGATGGTATTAATAGAATCCTGGAAAGCAGGAACGTAGGCACCCGTGTTGTGATCAATCATAAACCGATCGGCGTACTTTCTGCCCACGACATGGGCTGCAGTAGGATTACCGGCAGCGGTAAGATCGGCTGCGCCCGTAAAAGGATCGTATCCCTGCATAGCCAGAACATAACCTTGTGCATAGTCGGGAGCCCAGCCCGTTTGATTCGGCCTCAGCGTTGGATTAAATGCTTCATTTATATAAGCACCCAGTGCGTCCATATGAAAGGATTTACCGGCATCGGTGGCCGACAGGTAACCTCGAAGAAAGAAGTTGTCTCCCTTGAATTCTATTTTATGAAATTGTTGATTGAAGTCTCTTAATGCATACTTTGCCTGGCCCTGGTAAAGGCTATTTCCCCCACCATACCGGTAGGTGTAAGACACTTCCACTTTGTCGGTAAGTCGGTAGTGAAGCGCAGCATCTCCTTTTATGGTTGATGCTTTGTGATTGTCCAGGAGAGTTTCTTCCTTAATACCGGTTCTGTCCAGAGAGAGCGTACCAAACGGACCCCCAATCGGTACATTAGAGTTAGCTTCATCACCATACAAATTCAGCCCATCAAAATTGGAATTCTGGCGCTGATCAATTGTTGCTTCTGGATTTTTTTTATCCGTTTTATAATCATTGCTGGTCCAATCCGTTGCGGCCATGTATGAGAAATTGACCTTGAAAGCAAATTTGTTGTTAAAGGCTTTGGCATATCGGATATTATATTGTCCCATGGGGTGCGAGCCACCTGCTTTTGAATTGGTCATTCCTTGCTTCACCTGCATGCTCAATCCCTGGTATTCGAAGGGGCTTTTGCTCTTCATGATCATGATTCCATTAAAAGCATTGGGTCCATACAACGCAGAAGCTGCGCCAGGGACTACTTCTATACTTTCAGCGTCCAGTTCGGTAAGGCCCATGATGGTTCCTGTCGGGAAGTTGAGCAATGGCGCTTGTGTATCCATGCCATCCACCAATTGCACAAATCGCGTGTTGGAAATCGTCGCGAATCCCCGTGTATTCACAGCGGTAAAATTCAAACTTCCACTATTCACCTGTACCCCCTTCATGTTCGCCAGCGCATCATAAAAGTCTGGCGTTGCAGCTTGCCGGATGGTCAACAAGTCCATTTTCTCAATCGTGACCGGGGATTTCAAAATACTTTCTTCTACACGAGAAGCCGACACAACAATTTCTTGTCCCAGGAGCGATTGTTCCTCCAGTGTGAGATCAAGGGTCGTCGTGGCTTCTTTAACCTCAACTTCCTGTGTCTTGAATCCAATAAAAGAAATCGAGAGCGTGAATGGCGGAGGCTGATTGACTTTGAGATTAAACTTGCCATTGGAGTCGGAGATAGTACCCGTCACGCGGCCCTTCACGACAATATTCACACCCGCCAGCGGGTCGTTTGTGCCTCCCTCTTTGATCGTTCCTGAAATCGTGGTCTGCGCCAAAGCAGTTGCACTTCCTGCCAACAAGAATACAATTGGCAGGAGCGTCGATAGGTAAACCTTCTTCATAAGCAGAGAATTAAGTTTTTTTTAAATCTACAAGAATTATGCAATACAAACGATTGAAATTGGGTTTTTTTGCGGGTTTTGACAAGAAATAATCCGGTAAAAAAAACAGGATGTGATGAATATTTGTCGGATTATTTGTGCTCGTGAAGGTGCTTCACAAGCCTTTCGCAGAGGGAGTTCATTTCAGCGGAAATATACTCATCCCCGGTTGACCGCAAGGCTCCCTGAGCCAGCCCTCCGATGCAATCGACATAAAATCTTTTCATCTCCTCCACGGGCATGTCCTTGGTCCACAGATCAATATGAAGCGTATTTTTTTGTCCGTGGTCCCAAAGCGCAATGCTGATGGACTTGGTTTCAGACAGTCCTGCTTCCGGCTTATCGGTGGCATCCCAAAGAATTTTTTCCGGCACATTGTTGGAATCCAATTCGATCGAAAAGTGTATGGTGGATTTTTTCATGATTGTACAGGAGCAATGGTTTTATAAAATTCAACAAAGAAATTCATCGCTTCCGGGTTCCGGAGGGATCCCGGATTGACGACTTGTTTCACTTCCTTGCCCATCAGGATTTTCTTTACCGGCGTTTCCGTCTTCTTTCCGCTGACGGTATACGGGATTTGAGGAATGGTGATAATTTGATCGGGCACATGCCGGGGACTGCAATCTTCCCGGATAATTTGGTTAATCTTCTTTTGAATGGTTTCTGAAAGAAGTACACCCGGCTGCATTTCCACAAACAGAGGCATGTAAAATTCACCCTTGTCTTTTTCCAGGCAAACGATCAAGCTGTCTTTTACTTCTTTTACCTTGTCTACAGCCCTGTATATTTCGCTCGTGCCGATTCTCACGCCGCCCCGGTTGAGCGTCGCATCCGATCTTCCGTAAATGATCACACCTTGCCGGGATGTAATTTCTGTCCAATCTCCATGACGCCAAACGGAAGGATACATTTCGAAATAACTTTCAAGGTAGCGCTTGAAATCCGGGTCGTTCCAAAAATAAATCGGCATCGAGGGCATCGGTTGTGTAATCACCATTTCGCCAACCTGATCCAGGAGCGGCTTGCCTTCCTCGTCAAATGCTTCCAGGGAGCAACCCAACGCCCGGCATTGTATCTCTCCCGAATAGACGGGCCACATCGGATTTCCTCCTACAAATGCACTGCACACGTCCGTGCCTCCACTCATGGAAGCAAGCCATAAATCGCTCTTTACTTCGCGGTATATCCAATCAAATCCTTCCGGCGGCAAAGTACTGCCTGTTGAACCGACCGATCGCAACGAGGTCAGGTCGAAATCCCTGGATGGATGAACCATCGCTTTCATACAGGACAATATATAACCTGCGCTGGTGCCAAGGTGATGGATGCGCGCATCTTGTACAAACTTCCAAAGGACGTTGAGGTCGGGAAAGCCCGGGCTGCCATCGTAGAGAACCAGGGTAGCGCCGCAAAGCAAACTCCCCTGAATATAATTCCACATCATCCACCCGGTGGTTGTATACCAAAAGCACCGCTCGCCAGGTTTTATATCATGATGAAAAGTGATGTATTTAAGTTGCTCCAGGAGAACACCTCCGTGGGAGTGGGTGATCGCCTTGGGCAATCTGGTGGTACCGGAAGAGTACAAAACCCAGATTGGGTGACTAAACGGAACACGCCGGAACAGGAGCGAAGAACCGATGGCCCCGGTTGCTTCTTGCCACGAAACAAAAGGACTCATAGCGGTTGCATCTGAACTTTCGTCCCTTTTGACAATGACGACCTTTTTTACCGAGGGGAGTCCCTGGATTACGTCTTTGATGACGGAGGATTTATCAAAATGCTTTCCTCCATACGAATAGCCTTCTGCGGCAATCAGGATCTTAGGGCTGGTTTGAACAAAACGGTCAATCACCGATTGAGTCCCGAAATCCGGTGAACAACTTGACCAGATCGCGCCGATCGAATTGGTTGCAAGAAAGGCGATGGTTGCCTCGGGGATACAGGGTAGGTAAGCTGCTACGCAATCACCCTCGCCAATTCCGGTATGGCGCAGGAAATGCTGAAGTGCAGCGACTTTTTGTTTTAATTCCTTCCAGCCAATTTCTTGAACTGGTGTTGACTCCGATTTGTAAATGATGGCCGGCGTCGATTCGGTATATCTTCGAAATACATGCTCAGCGTAATTAAGCCGTGTGCCCTCAAACCATCGATAATATGGCATGTGGTCCCCGGAAAGGACGCTATCATAACTTCCTTCATGGGTGAGATCGAAATATTCCCAGATTGATTCCCAGAATGCTTCGATGTTTTGAGTAGACCATTCCCACAGCTTTTGGTAGTCCTGAAAATCAATTCCTTTCTTACCCTTCAGCCACCCCATGAACAACTGGAGGTTTGATTGGCTTTTGAATTCTTTTGTGGGAGACCAAAGAAGTCTTGGGTTCATAACAACTTTTTTTCCGCCAGTACTTCCAAGGTGACCTTTTGGTCTTCGTACAGTTGCTTCTTCAATGCTTCCAAATCCCCGAATTTGGAATCGGCCCGGATGAACCGGATCAGATTTACTTTCAGACTCTGGCCATAGATCTCGATGTCAAAATCAAAGATGTTTACTTCGATCGATTGACGGATTCCGCCGACCGTGGGGCGGGTACCGATATAAAGCATCCCTCCATGTGTTTTCCCTTCGTGAACCACCGTCACCACATAAATTCCTTCGGCCGGGACTAATTTGTGATGCGAGTCCAAATCGATGTTTGCCGTAGGAAAGCCAAGGACCCTCCCAAGTTTATCACCTTTAATGACTTCTCCTTCAATTGAATAGGGTCTTCCCAAAAAGTGGGCCGCAGTTTCCACATCGCCGGCCTCCAGCGCCCTCCTGATCTTGGAGGAACTGACCGCCACGTGATCAATGTCCTGACGGGGAATTTCCTCGACGTCAAAACCATAGGTAGGTCCGTTTAATTTCAGCTCTTCAAAACTTCCTTCCCGTTTATTACCAAACCGGTGATCGTAACCGATGACGAGCTTTTTTGTGCCGATAGTCCTGACGAGGATCTTGGAAATAAATTCAGTGGAAGATATTTGGGAAAATTCTTTGGTAAATGGTATTCGCAGGAGATGCTGGATGCCCTGTTCCTTTAGTAATTCAGCCTTTTCTTCAAATGTGTTGAGCAATTTGAGCGAGCCGTCCTCGGGTCTCAAGACCAGTCGGGGGTGTGGCCAGAACGTAATGACGACCGTCTGACCGTTCGATTTCCCTGAAATTTCTTTCAGCCGGCCAAGGATCTTTTGATGCCCGACGTGCACGCCGTCAAACGTCCCGCTGGTCACCACGGCAAAATCCAATGGCGAAAAATCATCGATGCTATAATAGATTTTCATTCCGGTTATTTCAAAGGTCTACCTCATCCATGTTCACTGCATCCTCAAGTTTGAAATTACCGATCCGGATCCGGCAAAGTTCCCCAAGATAGGCGCCTACCTGCAGTGCAATTCCAAAATCCCGGGCCAAACTTCGAATATAAGTTCCTTTTGAACAAACCACCCGGAAGCATACGGCCGGCTTTTCGATCGCTGTTATCTCAAATTCCTTTATTTCCACTTCCCGTGGTTTCATTTCGGCTTCCTTGCCTTTTCGTGCGAATTCGTAAGCTCGTTTGCCGTCAATTTTAATGGCGGAATGAAGAGGGGGGATCTGTTGAATAATGCCGGTGAATTGGCCGGTCGCTTTCCTTATCTGATCGGCGGTGATCGATTGAATGTCTTTCGGTTCTGTTGTTTGTGTCTCTAAGTCATACGATGGTGTTGTCTGCCCAATGATAAACTTTCCCGTATATTCCTTTTCCTGCGCCTGATATTCTTCAATTCGTTTGGTCATTTTGCCGGTGCAGATAATCAATAAGCCGGTGGCGAGCGGGTCTAACGTACCTGCGTGGCCGATTTTTTTGATTTTTAGCCGGTGGCGGAGTCTATTGACAACATCGAAGGATGTCCACTCAAGGGGCTTGTTGATGAGGAGCATCCTGTCTTGGGTTGACTCCATCTAGACGATTGTTAATTCAATACCCAAGTAGTATAGCAGCAGGATAATGATCCCAATAGCAATGCGGTAATAACCAAAAACCTTGAAGCCATGGGTGGTGAGAAAACCGATGAAAGTCTTGATCGCAAGAATCGCAACGATAAAGGCAACTGCACTACCGATCACCAGCAGCGTGATTTCATGAGAACCAAATCCATTCCCTGCGTTCTCAAATCTTAATAATTTGTAAGCGGTGGCTGCAAACATGGTCGGCACTGCCAGAAAGAACGAAAATTCTGCTGCTGCTTTCTTGGTCAATTTTTGGGTGAGCCCTCCGATAATAGTGGCCGCTGACCTTGAAATACCGGGGGCCATGGCAATGGTCTGGAACAACCCTATTTTCAGGGCGGCAGGGTAGGAGACAGTTGTTTCTCCCGACTCTTCGGTTGATTGGAAGATCCGGTCAATCAATAAAAAAACGATCCCCCCCAGTATCAACATGAAGGCAACCACCTCTACGTGCTCCAGGAGCTGATCGATGTAATCGTTGAGAAGTAAACCAACGATGGCAGCAGGAACAAAGGCGACGAGCAATTTCAAATAGAATTCTAACCAGGGTCGTAGTGAACTCTCCCGGGGGAAAAATCTTTTCCAGTACAAGACCAGGACGGCCACGATCGCACCTAGTTGAATGGCTACTGTAAATGTTTTGGTAAACGGGTCCGCCGCTATTCCCATCATCGAG
>JBGPGZ010000115.1:0-10401 GCA_041484175.1 Cyclobacteriaceae bacterium
AGGATTTGGATCAGGATGGTCAGGATTTAAGGATTAACAGGCTCAGGATCATAGATCAGGATGGTCAGGATTTAAGGATTAACAGGATATTTACTCTTCGAATACAAGGTCTATGAGTCTTCGATCAACGTCGGTCTTTTTGACCCTGACGCTTACCTCATCTCCCAACCGGTATACTTTTTTTCTTCTGCGGCCGATGACGCGATAGTTCTTTTCTTCAAACTCATAAAAATCGTCCTTCAAATCGACCAATCTTACCATTCCCTCGCACTTGGTCTCAATAATTTCGATAAAGATGCCGAAGTCGGTGACGCCCGAAATAATTCCCTGATACGCTTTCTTTTCAGCCATGCTCATGAATTCCACCTGTTTGTATTTGATGGAGGCGCGCTCGGCATCGGCCGCCCGTTTCTCCCGCTCCGAAGCATGGATGCACTTCTCTTCGAATTCCTTTTTGTTTACGGGTTTGCCCTGATCAAGGTAATGCTGCAACAAGCGGTGCACCATCATATCGGGGTAACGGCGAATTGGGGAGGTGAAGTGGGTATAATGATCAAACGCCAACCCAAAGTGTCCTTTCGCTTCGGTGGTGTACTTCGCCTTGGCCATGGTCCTAACGGCAAGCGATTGCAGGACATTTTGTTCAGGTTTACCCTCAATTTCATCCATTAGGCGATTGAGCGATCTCGACACAGAGCTTTCTTCAACGTTGATTTTGTGACCAAACTGTGTGGCGAATTTGGCGAAGTCAACGACCTTTTGAGGATCCGGGAAATCATGCGTGCGATACACAAATGTGTTCTTGTCTCCACCCTTCTTCATTTTATAAATATGCGTTGCAACGGCCCGATTGGCGAGGAGCATAAACTCTTCGATCAGTTTGTGAGCGTCTTTTCTGATTTTCGGGACAACGGCCAAGGGTTTACCCTTTGCGTCCAACTTGAATTTGACTTCGGTCGTTTCAAAATTGACCGCACCCTTGCTAAAGCGTTCGCTCCGCAGTTTGTGATGCAACTCATTCAATATCTTTAATTCTCCGGCAAATTTTCCCTGACCGGTCTCAATGACAACCTGGGCATCTTCATAGGTAAAACGGTGATCGGAATGGATGATGGTTCGCCCAAACCATTCCTTGTGAACGTTGGCTTTGGCATCCATTTCAAAGACGGCTGCAAAAGTCAACTTATCTTCGTTCGGGCGAAGTGAGCACAATTCATTGGACAACCGCTCCGGCAGCATGGGAACAGTTCTGTCAACGAGATAGACGGATGTGGCACGGTCGAAGGCATCGTCATCCAGCGAAGTTCCGGGATGCACATAATGCGTTACATCTGCAATGTGTACACCAATCTCATGATTTCCGCCTTCGAGCTTGCGGTACGAAATTGCATCGTCAAAATCCTTCGCATCCTCAGGGTCAATGGTAAATGTGAGAACTTTTCGGAAGTCCCAGCGATTGTTAACCTCATCAATGGTGATTCCTTCTCCGATATTTTTGGATTCCTGTAGCACCTTTTCAGTAAAGCGAAAAGGAAGATCGAACTCCGCCATGATGGAATGGATTTCGGCCTCATTTTCCCCTGTTTTCCCTAAAATCTCAATGACTTTGGCCTCCGGACTTTTGTCGCCTTCACCCCATTTGATGACTTCAAAGACTACTTTGTCATTGGTCTTGGCCCCCTTGAGGTGTTCAGGATAGATAAAAAAGTCCTGATATATTTTCTTAAAATCAGGAACGATGAAGGCATAATTGGCGGAAACGTCCAGCCGACCAACAAACCGTGTCCGGTTGCGCTTGACAACCTCGGTTACTTTTCCCTCCCGGTTCTTGCCTGACCTTTTGGACGAAACAACCACATTGACCGTGTCTCCATGAAGGGCAGAACCCAGTTCACGCGTGCTTACATAGATGTCGTTATCGGGTTCTCCGGTAACGACATAAGCAAACCGGGGGTTTACATGGTCTACCCTTCCGGTAACGGCTATGCGCTTCATGTTGCTTTTATAACTGCCGTTACTCAACCTTTCAACGCGCCCTTCTTCTTCAAGTCGGTCAAGGATGTCATTAAGGTCCTTTATTAACGATTTCTTTTTAAACCCTAGTTTCCTTGATAACTGGTCAGGGTCATAGGCTTTTCCTGCCATGTCATCCAGGAAGGATAGGACCGAAGAGCGAACGCTCACTTTTTCCTTCTTCTCCCTTTTTTCTTTTTCTTTTTTGAATTTCTTCTTACTCATATTTTAAAACATTGGACGCAGGGGATGACGGATAGCATCCGTTCATGACCCGTGCAGTTCTACTTTTAGCTTCTTATTATTTGAATTTATCAACAAGCCTGACATTGATCATTACTGAGGATCTTCCATTAGGTATGCTGAATATGGTTAAATGGTATTATCTCCATTCCCTTCATCTTCAAATACAACTGAGCCACTGCTATAACATCACCAACGCAATACTCGGCTATCTTGCTCAAGTCCTTTTCTTTATAATACGCATCGTTCACCTGGCTGCCATCCATGAGACCCTTGCTCGTAGGGATGTTGAAGATCGCTGCCAGCAGGTCCAGGGAAGTGTAGTGCTTATAGTCTCCAAACTTCCAAAGTTCCATCGTATCCAGGTGCGGCACTTCCCACGATTTTTTTCCAGCCAGCTGAAGGACCTGGGGCAACGCGATTCCGTTCACCAGCATCCTCCGGCTGAGGTAAGGAAAGTCAAATTCTTTGCCGTTGTGGGCGCAAAGTTTTGTGCTGGCGGGCATTTTTTCCAGCAGGACTTTGAAGGCTTCCAGCAGCTTTTTCTCATCATGATCGAACAAAGATTTTGTTTTCAGTAATGGTTCGGCCATTTCATTTTCACCGAATTTGCCAACGCCGATGACGATAATTTTTCCAAACTCGGCGTAGATCCCTGCGCGATCATGAAACATGTCCTCGTCCGTCATTCCCTCCTCGCGCTGTTTGAAGAAGCCGGCTTTGCGTGCCCATTGTATTTTAAGGCGTTCGTCCAGCGTGGAGTAATCGTCTGTGGAAGCTACGGTCTCGATATCAAGAAAAAGAATGTCACGGAGTTCTGCATTCATGCCCTCAAGTTAATTGAATTGACGGTACAATCCTTGCGCTCACGGATTCGAATCAAGAATGAAGTACACCTTCCATTTCCAACTCTTTAATGAAGATCAAGTTTTCCTCGCAAATGGTATCGGGCACAAAAACAAATCGCTTGTCATAGATCTGGGTGCCGATGTAGTAGCTTACCCAGTACTCATTGTTAAGGTGGAAAACGGCCGGGTCTATGGGCTCAATCAAGGCGTGACCATTGGCAGGAACGGTCTCCAGAAAATGACGGAGGGTTGTTGTCTTTTGTTTTTCGCCCTCCTTTTCGCCGTAGCCTTGGCTCGCCACGAGCGTATTTTCAATAGGGAATTCATTGTTATTGATCAGGTAGACTTTCCATTCATCCAGCCCCTGCACGCCTTCCTTAACGACGGCCAGCGTCACATTTTGAACCCGGGGAATTTCGATATCCTTCTTCATGGTGTACAATCAAACACAGCCAACCATATCTCTAATTTAGTAATGTCATTTCAAATAAAGAGACAATTTTTTCTTTCAGGATTTTTTTGATATGGTCTAAATCCTGGGTTATGCCGGTTTCCTTTTCTAAGGAAGTAACCGCTTTATCATTAATTCCGCACGGAACGATATAGTCAAAATAGTGCAAATCCGTATTCACGTTAAAAGCCATTCCATGGAGGGTTACCCAGCGACTGGTCTTCACGCCCAGGGCACAAATTTTTCTTGCACGGGATTTGTTTTCAGCATCGAGCCAGACCCCTGTAAGACCTGGGATCCTTCCCGATTCCACGTGGCATTCTTTCAGCGTTTGAATGACGGACTCTTCCAGGAGACGCATGTACCGGTGGATGTCCGTAAAGAAATTCTCCATGTCGACGATGGGGTAAACGACAATTTGGCCCGGCCCGTGATACGTTATGTCGCCCCCCCGGTTGATGCGATAATAAGTTGCCTGGATGGAGGAGAGCGCCTCTTTTTTCACCAACAAATTATCCTCATCCCCGCTTTTGCCAAGCGTAAATACATGGGGATGCTCACAAAACAGTAAATAATTATCGGTTGGCTTTTGAGTCTCCTCCGGCAGATTTCTGTTTTCGACCTTGACCGAACGTATTTCTGTAAACAGGCCGGTCTGATAGTCCCAGGCTTGCTTGTAATCAATCAGACCCAGGTCAATGAATTTTGTTTTCTTGTTGACATTGATATTCAATGGTGACCGGATTTAGAACGCTATGTCACTTGAGTTTTGCCAACTCTTCCTTGAGGTGATCGATCGCCTCCACTGGATCGGGATCTATCTGATTTTCCTTTGCCAGGAAATAGGAGATCCAATCCGTGAGATGAATTAAGTAATAATATTGCTCTAACAATGAAGCGCCCTCTGCCACGATGTCAATGATGGGATGGGATCGTTTTTCAAAAAGCTCACGGCAGATTTCCATACGCCGTTCTACGCGTTCATGATCGTGGTCCGAATACAAATAGATTACTTGTGACTGCTGAAGGACTGATTCCGGGAAATGCCAGCCCACAATCTCATTGTGGTTCATTTCCGGGAACGTATTCACGTGGGCGATCTGTTTGGCATTTTCATTCAATTGGTTTTGAAAGCGCACAGCCATCGCGTGAAGGCGACCGTCGCAATAGATGATAGGAAGTTTACCCTTCAGCTTTTTGGCAATCAGTTCGGCCTCAGCCTGGATCGCTTTTTCGCCCCGGTCGAGATATTCAATCGAGTTTTCGGTTTCTTTAAAAAAGGCGGCGCCAATCAGGTTTGTGTGATACAGGGTGGAAAGCAAAGAAATGACCATGTATCCGATCTGCGCACGGGGAATGGACGGCCCACCCGGGATCTGTATATAATAAAGATTATATTCCTTGGCCAGCTCCAGCATTTTTCCGCCGGAAGTAATACAAATAATATGGGCGCGTTTGAGCATGGCCTTGTTGACCGCCGATAGGGTTTCTTCGGTGTCGCCGCTAAATGAGCAGGCGATGAAAAGTGTATGTGGACTGACAAATTGGGGAATATTATATCCCTTGCAAACCGTAATCGGAATTGGGGCCCGTCCGAAAGTCAGCGACTCCACCAGGTTGGCCACGATTCCAGAGCCGCCCATGCCCGAGATAAGAATATTCCGGATATCGCTGCCCGGCCTGACGAAATCAACTGCCAGGCCTATTTTTACCGCCTCAGCAAGTTGAAGTGTGAACCCTTCGATTAATTTTCTCATTGAACCTATTAACTTAAGGCATCAAAGGTAGGTTCATGATAGATAAAAACAAAAGGGGCAATGCCGGTGAACAACTCGCAGCTGATTTTCTGGCTCAAAAAGGATTTGAAATCGTGGAACGCAATTATCGCCATAAAAAATCTGAGATAGATTTGATCGTCAGGAAGGCTAACTGGCTGATTTTTGTGGAGGTGAAAACGCGAAGTTCGATTGCTTTCGGCCACCCGGAGGAATTTGTCGATTACAAGAAAGTGAAAAAGATCCTGGAAGGAGCGGAGCATTACATATATAAAATCGACTGGCAGGGCAATGTGCGGTATGACATTGTTTCCATTCTTCTAAAAAAGGACAAGCCGGAAATTGTCCATCTTGAAGATGCCTTCTATTAGAGTTTATCGCTGCTGTAAATCTCCTGGCCTTTGCCGTCCCATTCCCGCTTGATGAAGGGTCTTAATTCTTTTTCAAAAGGCTCTTTCGGATAGGCAATGATCCGTTTTCGTTTGCCCGTGGGATAATTTTCTACCCAGTCGTTTACCTTTTGGTTCCATTGGTATTCCCCCACAACGGCCACTTGCCCGTTTTCATGGAACAAATAATAGTAGCCTTCCCGCTCGCCAAACTCAACGGGAATGATCTCCTTTAATTTTTTGCGCTCCAACGGGTCGTAATATGTAACGATGGATTCCTTGGGCCAGCCTTTGTAGTACTTTTCTTTGTCCTCCAATAAATTATCCCGGTTGTACCGCATCCACCTGCCATGGCGGGTGCCCTTGTAAAAGATTCCTTCCTCCAGGACAAGAGGGCCTTGCATCTTTTTATACGGACCATGCAGGAGCACACCCTTTTTAGGGTCGAAGGTGGAAGTCCTTCTTATTTCGCGACGCGTGAAATCGTACCAATAAATATCGCGGACGAAGGTGCTGGGCTTATCCGGTTTTTTCAGATAAAAAAACAACTCAACGGTCGTTGTTTTTCCAAAACCTTTTCGGGCAAAACCTTTTTTCGTCTTGATGCCATAAAAAACCTTCTTGCGGGGTTTTTTCTTTTTTGTGACGATTGGCTCTTCTTTCTGGTCCAGTTCGAGCAATGAGAAGGGCTTATCTGTATCAAATGTAAACTGGCCTTCCTGAACACGCGGTTCTCTCTTTTCCTGGGCTATGAGGAATCCCGGTAAACTTAAGAAAAGGAAGAAAAGCGATCGGCGCATGCTGGAAACAACGAAGTTAAGGAAAAATTATTTTGACCCACTCATGAAACCAATTCCACGCTGCGTTTGATGAAACTGGTAAGATCGGCACCGCTCAACATGTTTTGGGAAAGGAGGGCCAGATCATAGGCCTGTTTCGCCAGTTTTATTTTTTGATCTTCCCCTTCGGCTTTCAGTATCTTTTGCACAATGCCATGATTGCCGTTGATGGCCACATTGTAATTATCAGGCATAGCGCCCATAAACGAATATCCGCCGCCTCCGGTCCTGGCCATGTCTTTCATTCTGCGCATCCACTCGCTCATGGTGACGATTACGGGCAGGTCGTTGGGTGACAGCGATTCCACTGCCAACGTCATGTTTTTATTGTTGATGGCCTTCTCAAAAATCGCCTTCACCTGCTCCCCCTCCTCCTGGGTAAGAATGCTATCCAATTTTTCATCCTTGGCGATCAGTTTGTCTATGGTATCACTGTCAACGCGCTTAATCTGGGTTTTCTCCAGTTTCTGCTCCAGGTTGCTGATAAAGTGGCTGTCGAGTACGCCGGTCATCAACAGCACATCATACGATTTGTCCCTGGCCGATTGAATGAATGCATCCTGTTTGCCGGGATCCGTCGTATACAGGTAAATCAGCTGTTTGTCCTTGTCGGTTTGATTGGGCGAAACTTTTTCCTTGTATTCGGGGAAAGTGAAATAGTTACCTTCTGCATTCTTGAGCAGCGCAAAATCTTTCGCTTTCTCATAAAACTTCTCGTCGCTGATCATGCCATACTTTACAAAAATATTGACATCGTCCCACTTCTTTTCAAATTCCTTGCGGTCCTTGTTAAACATATCCTGCAGTTTGTCTGCCACTTTTTTAGCAATGTGCTGACTGATCTTTTTGACACTTGCATCACTTTGCAGATAACTGCGTGACACATTAAGGGGAATATCCGGTGAATCCAATACACCGTGGAGGAGCATCAGGAAATCGGGTACGACATCCTTGACCTCATCTGTAATGAACACCTGGCGGGAATAAAGCTGGATCTTATTCTTGTTCAATTCGAAGTCATTCCTGACTTTCGGGAAATACAATATGCCGGTCAGGTTGAAGGGATAATCGACATTCAAATGGATCCAAAAGAGCGGATCTTCCGAGAATGGATAGAGCTCCTTGTAAAATTTGATATAATCCTCATCGCTGAGGTCTCCGGGCGGCTTTGTCCAAAGGGGAGTGGTGTTATTAATGATCCGGTCAACGGTGACAGTCTTGTGCTTGGGCTTCCCGTCTTTATCTACCCCGTCTTCAACACTTTCTTCTTTGGTGCCGAACTTGATCTCCACCGGAAGAAATTTGCAGTATTTTTCAAGAATGCCTTTGAGCCTGAATTCATCAAGGAACTCTGCTGAATCGTCATTGATGTGCAGGATTACATCGGTTCCGCGCAGTTCCTTTTTGGTGACGGACAATACAAATTCCGTGGAGCCATCGCACTCCCAGTGCGCAGCCTCCGCTGCGGAAGCAGTATGAGAGCGTGAAGTAATTTCAACATTATCAGCCACCATAAAAGATGAGTAAAATCCCAGGCCAAACTTTCCGATAATATCCTTGGCGTCGCCTTGGTCCTTAAATTTCTCGACAAATTCAGCCGCACCGGAGAAGGCGATCTGGTTAATGTATTTTTTTATCTCTTCGCCCGTCATGCCGATGCCCTTGTCGCTGACGGTAATGGTTTTTTTCTTTTTATCCCATGTAACTTCGATTTTCAGATCACCCAACTCGTCTTTGAATTCTCCGATGGAGGCGATCTTCTTAAGTTTTTGGGTTGCGTCCACTGCGTTGCTCACCAATTCGCGCAAGAAAATCTCATGATCGGAATAGAGGAATTTCTTGATAATGGGGAATATGTTCTCGGTATGGATGGAGATGTTGCCTTTTTCTTGCATGGTTGTTCAAATTTTAACAAAGGGAGGCTTTCAAATATTATTCCAGCCTGAAGAAAATGACATGATGACAGGAAAATCCACCAATTCACTGAAAAATTGGATTTTCCGAACCTCAGACCCTGTGACTAGTCGGCCAATGCCACCGTATTCGCCTGATTGGCCAGCTCAATTTCTTCTCCGTCGCGGTTCAGGAATTTGAATTCGGTGATGGCGAGCGAGGAGTCTTTCACCAATGTCACCCAGCGTTTGTATTTAAAGAACCAACGCACGTGTTGGGAAATGATTCCTTTCGAATAGTATGCATAAAGAAATGGATGCAACGCCAATACGAGATTCTTTTCATTCTGTTTGGCAAAAAGATGATCAACATTCTTCTCGATCTGATCCGTCACGAGGATTGATGCAATGATTTTGCCCGTGCCATTGCAGGTTGGGCAGACTTCTTTGGTGGCAATATTCATCTGCGGGCGTACACGCTCACGGGTGATTTGCATGAGGCCGAATTTGGAAAGCGGCAATACCGTATGCCGGGCGCGGTCGTTGTTACCCATCTCATCTTTGATCGTATTGAAGATGAGTTTCTTGCTGTCGGCGCTTCGCATATCAATGAAATCAACGACAATGATTCCACCCATATCGCGGAGTCGCAGTTGGCTGGCCACTTCCCTGGCTGCTTCCAGGTTTACCGAGAGGGCAGTGGTCTCCTGGCTGACCTCGCGGTTGGATTTATTGCCGCTGTTGACATCAATCACATGGAGTGCTTCGGTGTGCTCAATGATCAGGTAGCCACCGGCTCTCAAGCTTACGGTCTGGCCAAAGGCGGATTTGATCTGTCGTTCAATGCCGAATTGTTCGAAGATTTTTGCTTTGCCCGTGTAGAGTTTTACAATTTTTTCCTTGTCGGGGGCAATGGTGCGGATGTACGCCTTTACCTCCTCAAACATTTTTTTGTCGTCGACCTGTATGTTGTCAAAGGACTCATTCAACAGATCGCGCAGGATGGAAGAAGTTTTGCTGATTTCTCCAATGATCTTTTCGTTGGGGGTAGCCGTGGCCAACCGGGTCATTCCCTCGTGCCAGGTACTCACCAGGTTGCGCAGGTCTTTATCCAATTCTGCCACTTCCTTGCCCTCAGCAACGGTGCGGATGATCACCCCAAAGTTTTCGGGCTTAATCGACTGAATTAAACGCAACAGTCTTTTTCGCTCATCGCTGCTGGTAATTTTTTTGGATACGCTAACCGACGAGGCAAACGGAACCAATACCAGGTAGCGTCCGGGTATCGATAACTCGCAGGATAATCGCGGCCCTTTGGTGGAGATCGGCTCTTTTACAACCTGAACAGGGACTAACTGGTTTTTTGAAAGTTGCTGGGCAATTTTCCCGTGCTTGTCAATGTCTCGTTCCAGTTGAAATCTGTCCAGCCGGCCTCCGGTGATCTTTTTCGCTCGGACCAGTTTGGTGAATTTCTGAAGTGAACTGAATTGGGCCCCAAGATCGAGGTAGTGAAGGAATGCATCCTTTTCGTACCCGATGTTGATAAAAGCTGCGTTCAGCCCCTGGACTACTTTTTTTACGGTACCCAGGTAAATGTCACCTACTACAAACTTGCTTCCTTCCTGTTCTTCGTGGAATTCCGCCAGTGTTTTGTCCTTGAGAAGGGCTATGCGACATCCTTCCTGAGTAGCACTAATAATAAGCTCATTACTCAAAATTGATAAGGGATGTACAATATTAAATTCGGACTAGTAAATAGAAGATCGGTCTCCCGATAGTCCCGATAACTATCGGGATCGGGACTGCGATTTATTTCTTCTTGTGTCGGTTTTTTCTTAGTCGTTTCTTGCGCTTGTGCGTGGCCATTTTATGTTTCTTTCTTTTCTTACCGCTGGGCATAGTACTTTTTTGGTTTTACCCCTTTTCCGTCCCGTTGATGAGGAGGAGGGAT
>JBGPGZ010000116.1:0-10389 GCA_041484175.1 Cyclobacteriaceae bacterium
CCAAGGTGCCGGAAAGGATTGATGTTTTTGTCGTACGTGTAATTTCCCTTGTTGCAAACTTGGTCATACTGTGTAGTCTTGTCGCTAATAATATTTTTGTAAAGAACGTCAAACTCATACAAAAATGAATTGCCGTTGGAATAGCTATAATTTACTTTGACACTTGCATGAAGGCTGTCGGGGCCATCATACCCTGTGGATGTTTGCGTACCGACCAGTCCATTGTTGGAATACAACGTCTCCGTGATCTTTTGTTCAACTCCATATAAATATTGATCTTCACTTTGCAGCTGGCCGTTCAGGGTAGTTGTTATTTTTGACAAAGCGGCACCCTCGTACGTGAAAACCTGGATGCTGTTTTCCTGAAATTGTGAAGATTGCGCGTCGTAAATTTCATGATGAATGGATTCCAGGAGACCGTCACCATTGTAAATGTAGGAGGCCCTGGAATCAGGCTGGTAAATAACACCCGTACCAGGAACATCCACTTCCATTGAACTGACCACCATCGACAACCTCTTGGCTTCCTTTAAGCCCCCTAGCCCGTACGTGACGGGAAGTGGGCCATCTGCTCTTCCATCCCAAATTTCTTTCGCCGGGATTTCAGATTGGATGTCATTAATTCCCCACTTGTCTACCAGTTGAATGTTGTAATGGTGAAATCCATTTTGGACCTCCAAGGTATCGATGGGACCAATGAAATCGTAATCTTTCGTCCATTGCATCGCGTTGTTGATGTCGTACCCGCTGACGTTGAGATGGGCATCCAGGTTTTCATAGCGTATTCCACCCACTTTGATTTTCACTGCCGCCTTAATCAAAACAACACCGCCATTGATCGGAGCAGGGCTTTCTTCATGCCGGCAAGAATAGAAAAGAGATAAGAGGGTACATAAGAAGACAGTGGGAGTAATTAGTTCTTTCATTTGATTGAGAAGTATTCTATGTAAAAGTGAATGCGGTTCGTCACACGGTTTCGCCTGCAAATATCTGCAGGCAGACTCCCGAAGGATCAAATTTTTGTCTCAAAGACTGCCAATTTCGTCTCACGCTGGATTGACTAAAGAGTTTATGCGATCGTGGCTGATTCAATTTTTATCGTTAACCGGACAGGCTGCATTTCAACGCTTTCAGAAATCGTTTGCGGAAAAGATCTTGAAGCTTCCACCAATACGAGGGTTGACCCGGAATTGTTTCACGATTTTCTCTTAACACTAACTTTAATTTTCCATGTATCAGGATAACTGACTCACTTGAGGTAACGAATCATATTTCAACACATGACCCGGAAATTGGCCGATTGTCGGAAGAATATGGTTCGATATTCGAACGAGTCTTTAACCGGTAGGGGAGGCTTTAATAAATCTCCAATTACCAATTACTAATCCTACTTTGTCATGTTAGACAGCGGGCTGGTTCCCTCCCAGGGAAAAGAAGGCGTGCGGCGGGATATAATTCGAATCCCACGCTCACCCCTGACCTTCGGGCAGGTTATTACGGATGTTGTTAGTATAGTCTCGTTCATTGCAAATCAATTGCAAAAATACCGGGTTTTAGATAGATCCAAAAGAACTCTTTTTGCAGCATCCCTCCGCCTTTGTGCAACCCTTGTGACCTGTATGCCTGGTAATCGGTCTTGTCAGTGAAACCGCATCTACCAATGACTAATGACCAATTACTAACCTAATGACTAACGGCTAATGACCATTTTTATGAAGCCATGCAAGCGAGTACTCAGCAATTTCCTTCCATCCATGATCAACAATAAGAGAGTGTCCGCGGCCTTCAAACAATTTGAATTCCGTAATGACCGATGGATTATACTTTTTAGCGGATGCTTTGCCAAGTATAGGGGGCGCAATGTGATCTTTCTCGCCGCCGGTGATAAGCAATGGCCCCCGAGTAGTGCTGGCAGTATTTACTTTTGTTTCTGACCCCGCGAAAGTAGCCGTTGCCGCCTGGAAAAGGGGACGGCAAGGAGCAGGTATCGTCCATTTGTCGTAAAGTTCCCTGGCCTCCTTTTCGGGAACCGCATTGGCAAAACCATACATGAATTGATCAAACGTGAGCGAAACAGCCTTTTTGAAATTGAACGGATTGCCAAGTACCGGGAATGAAGCCTTCAGCGCTGATAATGGCAACTGCCATACCCCCTTCATCGGAGCGGGATCAATAGCGATACCGGCGGCGGCAATGCCACGACCCAATATCACCTGTGCAATCAGACCACCGAAAGAATGCCCGATTACGATGGGCGGTTCAGAAAGTGATGCAATTACGGTGGCATAACCGTTTGCAATTTCTGATACGCCCCTGTTGGCAATAGTCTGTGGATTGGCACGACATTCTGCAACTGTCGCAGAATCCCCCGGCCAGGCAGGATTCAGGGTTTCGTAACCATGTTGATTAAAGAGATTCATCCAGGGTTGCCAGGAACTCGCATGGATCCATAGTCCATGAATAAATATGATTTTTCTTTTTGCCATGCATAATTGTTTATAAGTTCAAATTCTGCAATGTCCAATGTCCAAAGTTGTTGGTTTTACTAATGACCAATGACAATGACCAAATTTAATTAATTTCGAATTCAATTTTTTTAATTATGGAGATTGGGGTTGATAGTTTTGCGGCCATGTTTAGCGGCAATAGCAGCAAAACGATAAATGATTCGGATGCTCTTGCCCAGTTGCTGGACAGAATAGAATTTGCGGACAAGGCAGGCCTTGACGTATTTGGGATTGGAGAGCATCACCGCAAGGGGTTTCTGGATTCTGCACCTGCCCTTATCCTAACGGCGGCCGCTGCCCGAACAAAACGTATTCGCCTTACCAGTGCTGTTGCTGTGCTGAGTGCAGCCGACCCGGTAAGGGTATTTCAAAACTTCGCAACGCTGGATCTGATTTCCAGGGGACGGGCTGAAATGGTAGTTGGTCGTGGTTCATTCATAGACGCTTTTCCGCTGTTCGGCTATAGCCTGGAGGATTACGATGAGCTATTTGCCGAAAAGCTTGACCTATTGCTTAAGATTCGTGAGAACGAGTTTGTTACATGGTCAGGTAAATTTCGTCCCGCCCTTAAGAACCAGCCTGTCTATCCAAGACCTCAGCAACAATCCATACCAATATGGCTGGGCGTGGGTGGCACACCTGAATCCTTTGTTCGCGCGGGCACGCTCGGGCTACCGCTGATGGTGGCCGTGATTGGCGGCGAAACGCACCGCTTTCGCCCGTTGGTAGATCTTTATAGGGAGGCAGGAAAAAAAGCGGGGTACTTGCCTGAACAATTGAAAGTAGGGTTGCACTCGCTGGGCTATGTGGCAAAGACAACCAAAGAAGCATTGGATGATTTTTATCCGGGCTATGCTGAGGCGATGACCAAGGTTGGCAGGGAACGTGGATGGCCACCGATGACCAGAGGCCGGTTCGAAGCGCAAATCGGGCCGCAAGGTGCGCTGCTGGTTGGTAGTCCGGAAGAAGTGGCGGAAAAGATTCTTCGCCATTCTGAAGCGCTTGGCGGTATCTCGAGACTTACATTTCAGATGGATACTGCCGAAGTACCGCATGAAAAATTGATGCAATCTATTGAGTTAATTGGTTCGCGTTTAAAGCCGCGGGTTCTTCAATCATGATGCGACCCACGTTAACGCAAATACGAATCCATCCGATCAAGTCCCTGGATCCGATCGAATTGAAGGAGGTGGAAGTTGGAACGGGCTCCCTTCAGCATGACCGGGAATTCGCTCTCGTTTCAAGTGATGGACGTTTTGTGAACGGTAAACGTACAGGCAGGGTGAACGAATTAAAAGCCACCTATGATTTACCAAACTATACCGTACACCTCCAGCCTCGGACCGGTGAAAAGGTCGATTCTTTTGATTTGCTGAATGAGCAACCAGCATTGGAGGCATACCTCACAACTTTTTTTGGCGAACCCATCTCTTTAATCCGTAATCAAGCGGGCCAATTGATGGATATTCCGGATGTAAGTGGTGTAACTGTAATCAGTGAGGCGTCCCTTCGATCGCTGCAAAAGGATTTGCATGATAAAACGCTGGAAAATTTGCGCCTCCGGTTTCGGGCGAATATTGAATTTGGCGGGGTGGAGGCTTTTTGGGAAGAAAACTTGATTGGGAAGCCCGGGATTGGAATTCGCTTTTCCATTAGCAATGTAGAAATGGTAGGAGTCAGCCCCCGGGCCCGGTGCAATGTGCCTCCCCGCGACCCGATGACCGGCATAACCGACAAGTCCTTCGTGAAACAAATGATGAAGAGTCGATCAAATTCACTTCCAGCGAACAGTCTTATCCCAGCCTATGGGACGCCGTATCAGCTTACCGTAAACGTTCACTTGCCGGAATCACAGCGCGGAAAATGGCTACGGATAGGAGATCCGGTGAAGACTATCGGACCGATCGATCTTTCGGGTCTATTTGAATAGACAACAACGTTTCAAAAAAGGCTTTGCGAAGAATGAGGGCTGCGAGCAACAAGTCTTCACCTCTTTTATGAACTAAAAGTCAATGTAAACACATAGACAGCAAATTGATAGTGCTTTAAAATGAAACAATGATATGTTTCATTTTGAAACAAACTATGACCATAACTTTTCATTACAGGACCTTTCGGCGGTTTAATATCTGTGGCTACCCCGCACTTGTTTATGTTTGCGAAGGACGATGGCTGAGACACCAAATAGGACTGAGGCTCTTGCCCCAGATTTCGCAGATAGGCACAGATGGAACTTCATCAAAGGGGCCCTGAGGAGTGAATGAATCTTAGAGAAGATCTGCTGTGCGGGGCCCTCGCTTTGTCCATGAAAATTTTCCTTGATCAGCGGTGTTCAAAACTGCTTATATTTGACCACTGGCTTCAATTATACCCGGTTTCGAATACGACAATTGTCAATGAAATTCATACCTCCTTTTATTTGCTGTCTGCTGCTGAATCCACTTGCTCATGGACAAAATGGAAGTAAACCTTTTCCAACGCAGGAAAGGGTAACCACTTTAATGGATGAGGCAATGAAAAAAAGCGATTTACCTGCGGTTGTCGCTGTGGCAATTAACAACAAGAACCAGCAGTTGATCTATACCTATGGGAATGCTGTTTGGAACGAGAAGTTGAAAGTAACTCCCCAACATATTTTTAGAATCTGGTCTATGACAAAATTAGTAACCAGTATTGCCGCTATGCAAATGGTTGAAAAAGGACTGGTTGGATTGGATGATGACCTCTCTTCAATATTGCCTGAAATGACTGAAATACCCATCTTATCCGATGGTCAGCTGATACAACCAAAAAACCCAATTACGCTCCGGCATCTGTTGACCCATACTGCCGGCTTTGGCTATGGCGGCACCAATCTAGCGTTGGCAAACTTTGACAAAAGCAAATGGGAATTCAAAGACTTACCCAGGCGTTTTGAGAGTGGAACTCAATTCTTGTATGGTTCCAGTACGAATTGGGCGGGCAAGTTAGTTGAGAAAATATCCGGGACTGACCTGGAAAACTATTTCCGGCAAAACATTACCGGTCCCCTTGGGATGAACCGGACATGGTTCAATGTCCCCGACTCCCTGAAACAATACATTGTGTCCAGGGGCACAAGAGGAGCTGACGGGAAGCAACCGCTATCGGAATTGCCGGGTCGAATACCCACGAAGGTGGTAACCGAATTCAAGGGTGACGGAGGTCTTTTTTCCACACCCGGGGACTTCACCTTATTGTTGAAATGTTTGCTCAATTATGGAACCTTCAACAATGCGATCATTTTGAAGAAGGAGACCATTTTGGATATGACCCGAAATCAAATCGGGAGTATTTCCATGAAAGACGCAGGCGCATACTTTGATCCCGGATTTTGTTGTGATTTCAAAGGATTGATTTCACCCAACTCAAAATGGGGATTAGCCTGGTTAATTGATACGGAAGATAAACCCTATGGACCCAAGGCAGGCACCGTATTGTGGGGAGGAGCCTTTAATACTTTTTTTTATATCGATTTTAAAGCTGGCGTTGCTGCCAGCATCTACACGCAACATGTTCCATTCAACCATCCGGAAACAACGAAACTATTCAACACATTTTCAGCGATCCTATATTCAGTCCATTGAATAAAACAAAAAGCTCTGAGGAACTGGGTGGCCGGGGTTAGAACTAAATGGCCGGGATTAAAATTCTTTGCCACGCCTGCCCGTCCGGTCAGGCGTGGACTACACGGATTAACACGGATGGAGAGGACCTCCGATGTAATCCGTGTCATCCGTGTCTAATATTCGTGAGCCACTTCCTGCCGACTTAACGCCCCGATTCAATACTTGAACCTATTCTATCTCTTATCGCGTGGTCCCCGAAGGCGATAATGAAAGCAATTCCACTAAAAGCCAACGCGTCTGCCGCACTTACTACCTCGTTTCCTTTTAAGACATAGGGATGAGCAATCGCATCGGGGATGTGAAGTAAAATAAACCAGAGAAAGATCATCGAGCCCTGAAGCAGAGCGACCAATTTCAGTTTGATCTTGAAGATAATCGCAACACCGGAACCGATGAGGGCCACACCGGCAAAATAAGTCCAGAAGAGATGGCCAGGGATCCACGCCGGCACCATGGTTGATATATATTCCGGATAAAGAAAATGATCAATACCAAACTCAGTCATTGTTATCGAAAAGAAAATTCTACCAAAAGGGATAAATTTTTCGAGTAGTCTTATCAGTGAAAATTTGCTTCCATCATTTGTTTCTTCCCGGGGAAATGCCCCGGCCAAAACGAAAGCACCTCCTGCTATTGCCAACTCTTTGGACGCATCGGCCCACACGCCAAAGTGTGTGATTTTATGGGGGCTAATAAATAGTGTAAAGGGGATCTGCCAGAAAACAATCAATCCAAGAAGTAAGCCGCCCAAGGCAAGTGCAACCGCTCTTCCCTTCCTATTGAAAATGATCGCCATCCCGGAAAGGATAAGAGCGGCACCCGTCAGGTAGGCCCAGACTCCCGGGTTTTCCCTCCAGGAAGGCCATGGCGGCAAAATCACCGTTCTGAAATCGGCATGGATCAGTTGATTAATTCCAAAGGTCGTGATGCAGACGCCATAGAACACGCGTCCCGTTTTGATTAGCGTATTCACTTTGATAAGCGTATTCATAGATGAAAAAGTTATCTGACTGCAAAACTCCCAAACGAGGTGAAATACACGCAATTCCAGGTTGTTCATGTTGGAACAAATCGATACAAGGTGCCAGTCAAGGAAAATCACTCATAAGACCTTAATTTTATTCAAGATTTTTGTTCGGATATGGTCACAGAAGAGGTATTGCTTTCAAAAACCAAAAAACTGATTGAAGCCAAACTGGGATGGGGCGATAGCCGGGATTGGACAAACCAGGACTTTCTCGCCTTAAGCAAAAAAATACAAGATGAAATACAAGTACCGGTGAGCCACGTCACGCTGAAAAGGATCTGGGGAAAGGTACGGTATGATAGTTTACCGAATACGTTTACGCTAAGCACACTGGTGCAATTTATCGGTTATGAAAACTGGAGAGATTTTAGAGCAAAAAATGGAGCCGGTGCGGCCAATGGATCAACGGACTCGGCTGCAAATATTGAAGTTACTTCATCTTCCAGTGGAAGGACTGGATCATTCAAACCAATATTGATTTTAACTGGCATCATTGTTGGGCTGGGTAGTTTCACTTGGTTTATCGCCGGAAATGAAAAGCTAATTAATTTTAATGATTACTCCTTTGATGTTAGAAAAACGCTGTCCAGGGGCGTGCCTAATTCTGTAATTTTTAATTACGAGGCTACCCACGCGCCCACGGACTCTGTTATTATTCAGCAATCATGGGACACCAAGCGGAGAACCAAAGTATCCAAGGACAGGAGTACGCGCACATTGATCTATTACCTCCCCGGCTACTTCGAGGCAAAGCTGGTGGTAGCCGATAAGATTGTAAAGGAACAGGGCATTTTAATTGAATCCGATGGTTGGCTTGCAGCAATTGATGCTTCGCCTATGCCGGTGTATTTCAGGAAAGAAGATGTTATGGTGAACGGCAGGATGGAGTTATCTCTCGACAAAATACAATCTCAAAATATCAGGCTTACCCCGCAGGCACCGGTTGTAAATTATATAAATGTACAGGACTTCGGAGCGATATATTCCGACAATTTTGTTTTTGAAACTCTTTTGCGAAATGACTACAAGGAAGGGTCTTCGGTATGTCAGAAGACGAATATTTATTTGTTGTGTGAGGGGACTGCAATCGGAATTCCATTGTGCACCATGGGCTGTGTTTCAGATATGTTGTTCTTTTTTACCGGATTCAGTGCATCAGGAAAACAATTTGACCTTTCCGCCTTCGGTGTTGATTTTAACAACTTTATTAATGTGAAGATTGAGTCATCCAATGGAAAGGCCAAGGTATTTTTGAATGGGAAATTGTCGTACGCAGTAGACCATGAGATCGTCAAGTCTAAGATTATCGGAATCGATTATGTATTCCAGGGGACCGGCAGTGTTGACTACGTAAAATTATCAAATCAAAAAGTGACATTTGAAGATACGTTTTAAACTCCTTGCAATCATAATTCCTGGGCCAATAATGACCTCATTTTTGCCATTAGAAACTTGATAACTTTTTCGTTTCCCGGTTTGCATAATAATGAGAATCGAGTAACTCAACAAATTTAGTTTTACATTGTAAAGCCGACAGGTGACCGCAATTTGCAATGGTGTGGATTACAGCAGTCGGATATCTCTCTCTTACGTATTTTTTACTTTCACCATAAATATCCCTCTCCCCATACGTAATCGTAATTTTAAAATCCGCTTGTGGCCAAAGACGCAAGGCGGGGTAGTTCCTTAGTTGTTTCCTTGTTTTATTAATTGGAGATGCTTTTACATTTGTTAAGTCAATTGAATCAGTCATTTTGCCTCAGAAAAGCAATCAGATCTGCCATTTCCTGTTGATTGATGTTTTTTTCCAACCCAGCAGGCATAACAGAAATGTTGAGTGTCTTTATTGACTTGATATCCTTGCGGTTGATCGTCTTTTCAATCGTTCCGGTATTCTTTAGCGTTAAAGCACCCGGCGTCTCACTGGCTATAATTCCCTGCAACAATTCTCCACTATTCAGTTCAACCGCCCAGAGTTCATAGCCTGCTGCGATAGAAAGATTGGGAGCCAGTATACTAGCCATGATACCCTCAGGCTGCCAGTTATGGACTGTACCAAGATCAGGGCCGAACGAAACACCCAGCGTACCCCTGACCTGATGACAAAGTGCACAATTTTGTTCATAGATGATCTTTCCCTTTATCACATCCCCCTTTAATTGCAGGGCTCCCTGATATTCCTTGTTGACTTTTTTCTCTTCATTCTGCGAAAACATAACCCTGGCACGGGTGCGAAGCTTTTCATCGGATTGTGTCATCAGCCAACCGCGTTGATGAATACTAAGGCTTGCTTTCTGAATCTTGTTTGAATCAATGGCCTCCAGCAGTAAGCTCATCCGATCAGGACCAACTAAAAATGTATTAATGGCTGCCTCCCTTATTTCGGGTGTTAGCGCAGGCCATTGTTCAAGAACATAATTCGTAACGGTATGATCGGGTATAAGACTGAGCATTTTCAAAGCTGCCCGTTGAACTGCAGGCTGTTCCTGGGGAATAATCAATGTCTTCATCAAAGTAGCGTGCTGAGCAAGATCATCAAGTGCCAGAAATTGGATCGCTTCGACCCTCTTCTCATCAGAAAGACCCTTGTCCTTCACAATGAAAGCAGCTTTCTCGATCGCTTTCTTTACAAGAGACTTATCCTCTACTCCAATCACTGTTAATAAATGTAAGGAAGCATTTCGCATCGTAGCGGAAGGATGTTCAAAGTATATTTTGATGAGAACACTCAGTTCGTTTTTCATAAGCGAACCTGATATCTTACTCCCTTCCAATCCTTGTGCTAAACCTTCCAGAACAGGCGCTTGCCATCCGGTATTTTTTTTCGATCCCGTCAAGGCAGCTTGTTGAATGAGCGGACGGATATTTTCCGGCTTCCCGCTGGCGGCAATCATAGCGGCTAACAGTTGATCCATGGTGGCGTACGCAGGACGATCCAGCTGTAAATTGTCAAGTACAACTTTTAACAGGGAGAATGTCTGGGAAGAAGAAGAAGACAATGCTGCAATCTGTACCCAATTGTCATCGAGGTCCCTAAACAAGAGTTTGTTTCTAGCCTCCGCGGATTCCGGTGTATCTAAAAATCCAAGGGTACAGAGCAATTGAAATCTCACCTTGGCGTCCGGATCGGCTTGTAACGGTAACAAGACTCTAGCCAATTCACCCGGAGATAAATGGAGCTCGGCCAACTTGATGGCGTTTTCACGGA
>JBGPGZ010000117.1:0-10386 GCA_041484175.1 Cyclobacteriaceae bacterium
CTCAATGTCTTTTACAGGAAACCAGTATTCCGTCCACGTATCGGATGTGGCGGGGGCAAAGCCGCGATGCTTGAAGGGGGTAAACGTGCTTCCCTCAGCGGATTGATTAAACAACCGGCCCGACTGCACCTCTACGTACTGTCCATCGGTGTCTGTCAATAATTTCTCCCAAATCATACCTTGTTGCGAAAGGCCCCAAATCCAGATCTTCTTCCCCGGTTTTTCATCGTGCGTTGAATAGCGACCCATGCCAAAATTCTCCTGGTGCCAATACGCGCCAAAAAAATCGGTGTACTTTCCAAACACGTGATAGGATTTGTATCCTCCGAAATTATTTTGGTCGTAAAAAGAAATGTCTTTTCCGTTTTCAGGATTGATTTTCCAGTCCGCGTATTCCCCGCTGTGGCCGATGTAGCGGTTGCCAGGGTAAATGAATTCAAGATTACCCTTTGCTTTGATGCCGGTGTTCATCCACGTGTAGTAAGGCTGCTCGAGCGGCGTGGAATTAAACCAGAAAGAGCGGGTGGTGAAATAAGCTTTGTCTTTTGGTAAATTGATTTCAATCGTCCAGCGGGTTTGAGTGAGCAGATCCAGCGTACCGATGTAACAACTAACGCTTCCATCGTCCTTTTTTTCTGTGCGGTAATCCACCGGGGTAGCGCAGTTGGGCGTGTGGCCCATGATGCCGTAATTCGCTTCGATGCCTCCGCTCGTCCAGGCCCCCCGCATGGCCACATCGCGGAACTTGACAACCTGGTTGTAATAGATAAAAGGCTTCCCGGTCGCTTTTTCCCAGGCTCCCCAGATTTTTCCGCCGATCTGGGGAAGGACAATCAATCTGATAAATTCATTTTCAAGTTCTACGACTGCCCATTCTTTATTGACAGGTTTGTCGGTGTATCCATCAAACCGGTAATACGGATAGATGGCCCCCATGCGCGGAATGGGATCCGGATCGGAGTAAGGATAGGTTTTAAAGATCTTTTTATACTCCTTGAGCGTCGATGGATTGTTTTGACATTGGACATCACAAAACAACAAAGAGACAATCCCCAGGAGAAGGAATTTTTTCATAAGGCTAATCGGTATTTAGAAAATGTTACAACGCAAAACCTTAACACACTTTGTCTTAAAAAAACATCTGGTAAAATGCATTTGATCACAAGGACTTAGCGGATATCTGATTCAGTCCGTCAACTCAAGAACACCGAAGGAAGAAGGGATATGAAAATCCGGAGTCGGGGAGGATGGTTTCACCCAACTGACCCATTTCAACGTTGCCTCATTTCCATTTAGTTCCACGCATTCTCCCCGGTATAAACCTGTCTTGAGGAATTTTCCCTGGAGAAGCCCCAGTTCCTTTAATGATCCCTTGCTGATCGCGATTTCTACCGTGTAGCCGGATTTTGTGCGCACTGCCTTCACGAGCAGTTGGCCGGCCGGCCATGACCACTTCACATCGAACTTCCGTTGATATTCCGCTTTGTAATCAAATACTCTCCCGTTAGGATCGAGTTCCAGGCAATAGTACGGGGAAAGGCGATCATCGATCTTGAAGAATAACTCCACGCGTTCCGAATTAACTACTTCGGTTTTGTCATTCTTATCCACATAAACCTTGATGTCATCCGCACTTGAAGTGAATAGACAGTATAACCAGTCTTTACTGTGCAAAGCTTTGAAGGAGGTGCCGGAAGGTCTCTCGTTTTCCCATGGATAAACAAAATCCGAAAGTTGACCGGCAACTTTCCAAAGTGGACTGTCCCCCTTTCCGGTGACCATCAGTTCCTCCTGAATTTTTTTTACCCGATAAGTTTTACTGTCCTGAAGTAAAACTCCCGTTGTCATAAGAATGATCAGGTGGAATAGGTAGATCATAAATCAGTTCCTGGCTCAAGTCCAATGTCTAAAGTCCAAAGTTTCGAGTCTAACGTTCCAACATTAAACACTGAACATTGGACTTTGGACTTGGACCTCGGGACTATTTCGCCGGAGATGAAACAGCGGCATTTTGCAATATCTCTTTGAGGCGTTTTGCAACAATCCGTTCTTCGCCGGGGATCAACATCCAGGTATTAATGTCAACGGATTCATCTCCCCCCATTGTTTCTATCGAAGGATGGCCGTTGCGCAAGGCATCCCTTACTTCTTCCGGTTTCACTTTGACTTTACTTGAATCCCATTTTATTTTTATCGAGGGTACATGGTTGGCAACCTCAGGAACATGCATTTCGGGCTTTACACCTGCTACCGATGCTGCGGTGTCATGGATGAGTTTGATTTGTTTCTCCCACATCGCCCAATCTTTTGGATGGTCCTTTGCAAGGTAAACCTCCAGGGCCACGAGCATACCGAGGATCTCTTCCTTGTTTACCTTCATTCCGCGACCCACCGTGTTGCCATTGGGTGGTGCATTTTTGCGCGCTGCGCTGATAAGTTCTTTTTTCCCCAACAGCAGACCGGCGCTCTGGGGCCCGCGTAAGCCTTTCCCTCCGGAAAAGCAGACCAGGTCAAAGCCCATTTGGGTATACTTCCACAGGTTTTCCACGGGAGGAACATCGGCAGCACAATCATTCATCGTTGGAATCCCTGATTTTTTGCCGATTGCTGCAAATTCTGCATCCTTGATTTTTCCAACCGAGTTATTGTTGTTGTAAAAGAACATCATTGCGGTCCTTTCATTGATGGCCGATGACAATTCTTGTGGTGTCTCCACTTCAATCAATTTTACGCCGCAACTGCGAATGGCGTGATCGTATCCCAGGCGGTGCGCCTTCTGGATGATGACCTCAGATTTTATTCCTGTCATATCCGTGGGTATCCGCTCTGCTTTGGATGCGTCACCGCCGGTCATAACGCCGGCCGTTCCCAGCGTGATGGCCGAGAAGGCGCCCGAAGTAACCATGGCCCCGTCGCATTTCAACAACTCGGCGATCCGTTCTCCAACCCGGTCTTGCAAGTCCTCCAGTTTCACGAATTGCAGCGCAGCATAGTTGATCGCTTTGATTACCTCCGGATGAGGCAGCGAAGCAGTCAGCGCCGTGTAAGTGCCCGCGGCGTTAATAAATGTCCGGACACCCAGTTCTTGAAAATAATCGCGTTCAAAGTCTCCCACCGGTTTTGAAGCGGCGAAGGCCTCCTGGCCGGCAAAGGACCCCACGAGGGGCAGTGTCATCAGCCCCTTTAGCAGATCTCTTCTTTTTGTCATGATCTTATTTTTTTAGGTAAGCAATGCAATCTATTTCAACCAGCGAGTTTCCTGGTATGCCACCCGCAGGGGCAATGGTTGTGCGTACAGGAGGGTTCTTCCCAAAACGCCCCCGGTAGGTATCATTCATTTCCTTGTAATCCTTCAGGTCGTTGAGATAGACATTAACCTTCAGCACATTGTCCATGGAGGTGCCTGCTTTCTCCAATTCCGATTGTATTTCATCCAGCACATGCTTGGTGTGGGATTTGATGTCACCTTCAAAGTGAGCCCCTTTTCCCGCAATGAATACCAGATTTCCAAAGGTCGTTGAGCCTGCAAAGAGCGGCACGTCCTGATCCAAAATGATGGAACGCGTTACTTTTTCTTCCGGGGTTTCTTTCGTGCCAGCCCTCACTGCCGAAAATCCAAGTAATCCGGTTAGCCCCAATGCTAACTTTTTAAAAAGGGATCGTCTGTTTGTTTCCATGGGATAAAAATTTTAAGTGTTATGGGATGTTGATTATATTTTTCTGAACAAGTTATTGATTTTTTAGAGCACTTCTGACCTTCTTGACTTCATTCGCGGAAACGCCACTGGCCTTATTGCCAAAATTTTGCCGCACGAAAGTCAGGACGTTGGCAAGTTCTTCATCGGCCAAAAAGCTGTGTTGTGGCATCAAGCTGTTAAAGGCCGTCCCGTTCACTTCGATTGGACCTTCCAGGCCGCTCAATACGATGTTGATCAACTTTTTCTTGTCTCCCGTGACCCACGTTGTATTCGCAAGCGGAGGAAATCGTCCAGAGGCGCCCAGACCATTTTTTTGGTGACATGCTCCGCAATAGGTTCTGTATATTTTTTCACCGGGCACGACAACGCCCTTGTCCAGGTTGTCATCCACTTCATCCGGTGTCCGGATATGCGATTTGGATTTGCGCTCTTCCATTTTCGCCAGTTGATCTGGGCCAAAGACGTCTTTTTTCCCTTTATACATGACGCGCCAAATTTTTCCCTTCTCCGTTTCTGAAATATACAACGAACCGTCGGGGCCCATGGCGATACCCATCGGCCTGTAAACAGCGTCGCTGACATTAACGATCTGGTCCACTACCGCAAATCCATCGGCAAAAACTTCCCAGCTTCCGGTAGGCTTGCCGTTTTGAAAAGGCACAAAACCGACAAAATAACCGGATTGGGGATAGGGGGCGCGGTTCGTCGATCCATGGAATGCAATAAATGCACCATTCTTGTAATGTTCGGGAAACTGATCGCCGCGGTAAAAGAATAAATCATTCGGGGCCCAGTGACCAGGGAATCCCATGATGGGTTTTTCAAATTGATCACATCTTCCAACCGCGTTGCCATCTCCTCCATATTCAGGGGCAAGCACTTTCTTATTTTGTATCTGGTCGAAATAGCAATACGGCCATCCGGCATCCGATCCTTCCCTTACCATCAAAAATTCTTCTGATGGAAGCAGTGCACTTTGCCAGGGAGAAAATTTGCCTGCCCACAGTCTCAAAAGATCATCTCTGCCATGCATCACAACATACAGATTTTTATCCTGCTGATTCCAATCCATGGCGACGATGCTTCTCAGACCTGTCGCGAATTTTACGCCGTCCTTTTGGGTCTGGTTAATCTTATTAGCATCAAAGCGCCACACGCCTCCATGGTCCTCCAACAAGGGGCATGGATCCATCCCGGGAGAGTATGGCGTTCTGTTAATTACCTGGCAAGCATTGGAAGGAGCCCCAAAAGGAACATACATATTGCCTTTGTTATCAAAGGATAAAGGTTTGCCAATATGCTCATGCCTTCCATGGGGATGATCATCGGTGAGAATTATTTCGATCTTGCTTTCCGGCACCGATTTGCCGGGTGTCAATTTGTATCGGTAAACGACCAGCTCGGAACTAAAATAAAGATATCCGTTGTAGATCCGCATGGCGGTTCCATAGCTGCCATTGTCTTCATAATCGCCAAATTTTTTTATGATATCCGCTTTTCCGTCATGCGTGGTATCGCGAAGCACGACATTTCCGCCTTCCCCCCTCAGCATCAACTTAACATACACGTCGCCATCATCGTTAACAGCAAGTTGTCTTGCCCGACCTTTTAAGCTGTCGACCACAACAACCGCTTCAAAATTTTCAGGAAGGAAAAGTCCTCCATTGCCGGGATCACCTGCCGGTAATTCATTTTCCGGTTTACAGTGAGTTACGCTCAGCAGCGTTAAAACGACAAAGAGGCTTTTAAAACACGATCCGGTAATCCGGAAGGTCATCAAAAAAAATGGAAAACAGGTTTTCGCCATATAGGAATTGCCGGATTTCAAGGCCTTGCTGCCCTGCTTCATTTAAATGGAGTGGCCGCCAATCCATTAAGATCCCAAACGACCTTGCCATCGCGTACCGTCAAATGGCAGACCAGCTTCTTGTCACCGGTTATTTTGAAACCTCCAACATCGACATATCCAAAACTACCTTTATCCAGGCTCAGGAGCGCAACATCAGCGGGTGCCCCGGCACTCAGGTTTCCCAATTCATTTTTGTGAATGATTTGCGCGGGACTCCACGTGGAACACATGATCACCTCATTGAGTGTGAGGCCGATGTTCAAAAGTTTTGACATCACGTTGGTCATGTCCTTCATTCCGTCATTCATGCTTCCGGTATGAAGGTCGGTACTGATCGAGTTGGGCTTGAGTCCCTGTTTGATTGCCGGGATTGCCTGCTCAAACAAAAAGCTGCCGCCGCCGTGTCCGACATCGAAAATGACACCTCGCTTTTGCGCGTTGAGTGCGAACGGCTGAACTTTTCCATTTTCGACTACGGTTCCTCTGGTTTTGACATGAGAATAGCAGTGCGTTAATATGTCCCCCGGTCGCAATTTTTCCATCAATAGTGTTTCCAAAGAAAGGACAGGCTCGGCCCCCCCAAAATCAACGATCACCGGAATCGACGCAAGTTCTCCTGCTTTCACGGCACGTTCAGTAGGTTCCCATTCATGGCCCATGTAATGAGCCAGTTTTATTCCCACAATTAACTCAGGGTATTGTTTGGCGACCATGGCAGTCAGTTTGGGGTCCATGTCAGCAGGGTTTTGTTCATAAGGCCCACCCCGCATGCCCGAACCGACAATGTTGAGAAAGGCAAGGACCCTGGTTTTGGAATTATCAATCGTCTGCGATTTAAATGTTGCAAAATTCCGCCAACCGGACCCGCCGCAATCCACCACCGTCGTCACCCCGGATCGAAATGTAAATCCATCCGGAGGCAATGCGCTAAGGCCATTGCTCAGGTAGGAATCCGGCACGGTGCCAAAAAAATGGTGACCGTGAATGTCAATCAGCCCGGGCGTAACATACAACCCGGTTGCATCAATTACCTTTTTTGCTTCCTTCGTGATGGTTTTGGAAACTTCCAGAATTTTTTTATCGCGGATAGCGATATCCATTACAGCATCGATGTTGTTTTTGGGATCAATAACGTGGCCGTTTTTTATAAGGATATCGATATCCTGACCCAGTGCTGAGGAGGCCATAAGGGAAATAGCGCAAACGAGTTTGCATACGATGGATTTCATAAATGTTGGTTTATTGTCGAAATGAAAGAGGTAGAGCATCCGAATGAATAGATTCTCATGACTCCGCGGGGATTGGCTCTTTTGTAGGTCTGCTATGCCACCAGGTAGCCAGCGAGGAACCAGTGATATTCATCAGCGGTCCAAAGATCGCCGGTGCAAGGCCAACGGTTGCCACTTTACCCATTTGCAAGGCCAACCCTGAAGCAAGCCCGGCATTTTGCAACCCCACTTCAATGGCAATGGTGCGGCAGGTTCGTTCATCCATCTTGAGCAATCTGCAGGAAATGTACCCCAGCACATATCCCGAAAGATTGTGAATGAGACAGGCCAGTACGAGGAGTGGTCCCACTGCCAACAAACTGTCGCGTCCTGCGGCCGTGATGATGGTGATAATAAACGCGATTGAAACCATGGATACCAGCGGCATGGATTTATCAAGCCAAATAAATTTTCCACCGAGAAAGTGATTGTAAAGAAGCCCTCCCCCAATCGGTATGATAACGATCTTTGTAATATCCCACATCATCGCATAAAAATCGACTGCAACATAGGCTCCCGCGAGCAATTGCATAAGAAAGGGTGTTGTGAAAGGAGCTATAACAGTGCCAACGGCAGTCAGCGTAACAGACAAGGCTACATTCGCGTTGGCCAGGTAAGACATTACGTTGGAAGCAAGACCGCACGGAACAGATCCAACGAGAATAATACCAGCTGCAATCTCCGGAGGAAAGCCAAACACATACGCGACTGAAAACCCGATCAGGGGCATGAACATAAAGTGGCAGGCCAATCCAACGAAGACAGCTTTCGGCATCCGGGCAACGCCCTCAAAATCTTTGACTCCCATGGTGGAGCCGACTCCAAACATAATGAGTTGAAGAAGGGGGATGATCAGCGATTTAAAAGAGAAACTTCCTACACCGGTAAAGTAGTGAGGGTAGAATAATGAAAAAGTGACAGCCGTCAATATCCAGAAGGTATAAGAAAACCCCTTTACCATCGCAAAGCCCTGAAGCGAAATTGCCAACAGGCAAAGACCTCCGATCAGAAAGATACTTGCAGGAGCCGTATCAGTCTTGATCAAAAAGAACAGGCCTGTTGCCACGAGACCGAATCCGGTTATCAAAACGATTTTATAAATCTGGTTGCGCTGCATTCGGATTGTTCTTAGGGGTTTAACTAAAATAAATCAGGACGAGGGATAGGGAGGGGTTGCCGGTCAATCTGGCATAAATTTTGGCCCAGACGCAATGTCCCTAATTCCTATAATTTTCCGTATTCAATAGCCTAAAGAACGATTTTTTTTGCGAGAAACAAAAAAATGGACAGGGCAGCGTGTGCGCACACAGTTCAACTGTGTGCGGATACATTTATTAGTTTTTCATTGCTTTTATCCATTCCTCCCCGTAGCTTAGCAAAATCAACTTTGACCCAATCCGACTTTTTCATTACAACAACAACTTAATTCACCCTAACTACAATTAACATGAAAAAACGTTTACTAGGTTCTCTAGTCTTTCTCTTGCTAATAAGCGCTGCGGCCATGTCGCAGACAGTGACCGGAAAAGTAGCAGCGGGCACTGATGGAAATCCATTGCCGGGAGTATCTGTGTTGGTAAAAGGAACATCCATCGGTACTTCAACTGATGCTGTCGGTAAGTATGCCATCAATGTCCCGGATGCCACTAACAGTGTGCTTGTATTTTCCTTTATTGGTTTTGCAAGCCAGGAAATCTCCGTGGGAGGCCAGACCGTTATTGATGTTACCCTGGCTGAAGATGCCACTCAGTTAAGCGAAGTCGTGGTTACCGCCTTGGGTATCCCACGGGAAGCCAAGACACTGGTTTATGCAACCCAATCTGTTAAGCCTGCTCAGCTCACTGAAGTAAGAGATGCAAACAACGTACTCAACTCCCTTCAGGGTAAAATTGCCAACGCGGTGATTACCCAGGGATCGGGAGGTCCCGGTAGCGGTGCAAGAATTGTTTTGCGCGGTAATCGTTCTATCCAAGGGAGCAATAACGCCCTGATCGTTATAGACGGTGTACCTATAACCAACGGCACCAATGGTACCGTAAACAGCGACTTTGGCGGTTTGCAAGGTACTGATGGAGCTTCCAACATTAACCCGGATGACATTGAGTCCATGACCATTTTACGTGGAGCATCCGCAGCTGCTTTGTATGGTAGCCAGGCTGGAAATGGGGTAATTCTCATTACCACCAAAAAAGGAGGCAAGGACAAAGTATCGGTGAATATCAATTCCGGAGTAACCGCAGAGAGACCATTTGTGTTGCCCGATGTGCAAAATTCATACGGTCAGGGAAACTCCGGTGTGCTGGTTGGCACTTCCGGAGAAGCCTGGGGGGCTAAAATGGACGGGCAGTCTTTCACCGGGTATATGGGTCAGCCTAGAAATTACTCGGCGCAAAAGGACAATATCAAGGACTTTTTCAGGACCGGGGCTAGTGTCAATAATTCGATCGGGATTTCCGGGGGTTCAGAAAAAATGCAAACCTACTTGTCGTATACCAACAACAGGGTGCAAGGGATTATGCCAAGAAATGACCTGATGCGTCACACCATTACGATGCGGGTGACCAATCAGATCAGCAAGAAGTTCTCAACGGATGCCAAGGTCACTTACATCCTCCAGGATATTGACAGGAAATACAGCACGGGTGAAGGAGGTCCACTGATGGAACTTTATCAGATTCCACGGAACGTAAGTTTGGATGATGCAAAAGTCTATGAGACAGTAAGCAACATTGGGGTGCCAACTCCTGCGCCCTATCCGGTAATTAACCCGGCACTGTATCAAAACCCTTATTGGATTGTCCACCGGAGTGAAAATAATGAAAATCGCAGCCGGGTGATGGGTTTCTTAACCGCAAAATATAATATCACCGACTGGCTGCACATACAGGGAAGAGGAAACCTTGACAAGATCACCGATCATTTGGATTTCATAACTTACCAGGGAACCCTTGGTATTCCAACGACCGGTGGGGGTGCTTACTCTACAAATAATATCGGTGTTACCCAAAAGTGGTTTGATGTAATATTAGAAGGCAGCAACAAGGTCACCGAACTTCTTAAAATAGATTATCGCGCTGGGGCTATTTTGCAGGACAATAAGTACGACTACCTGTTTAATGGAGCAAATGGTCTGAACGTTACTAACATTTTCAGTCTGAATTATGCGACCAACCCCCAGTTATTCCAGTCTGCATCCCACGTGCAAACCCAATCTGTTTATGGACAGGTGAACCTGGCATTCAAAGAGGCTATTTTCCTGGATGCAAGTTTGCGGAACGAGTGGGACTCACGGCTTCCTAAGCCGTATACCTTCAGTTATCCTTCGGTAGGAGCTTCTGCAATTTTGTCGGATCTTATTACCATGCCGGCTGTCGTGTCTTTCTTAAAGCTAAGCGGGAACTATGCGCAAGTAGGTAATGGCGGGCAGGCCCAGATACGATTCAATACATACGGATATTCGCAGGGCGCCGGGCACGGATTCATAACGAGAAGTCCAACAATGGCAATCCCGAATTTGAAGCCTGAAATTGTAAAGAATGTCGAGTTTGGGATCGACGCCAAGTTTATGGAA